>NZ_JAEIMH010000009.1:33335-46781 GCF_016464295.1 Streptomyces sp. N35
GCCCCCCGGGAGGAAAACCCCCCCCCGCGGGCCCCCGCGGGGCCGGGGCCTTTCCGTATGGGCAAGGCGCGTTGGTATGCGCAACGCGCCTTCGCCGGACTACTCCTCGGGGTGCTCCTCCTCCAGCCGAGGCGCGATGAAGCGGCCCATCGGCAGGACGTTGCGGCCCCACGTGGACGCCAGGATCTGGCCCGCGAGGAGATACAGCGCGCCGAGCGCGGCGAGCAGACCCGACCAGCCCGTGACGCGGTTCCAGCCGACACTGCCCGTGAAGCCCACCACCGTCATGCCGATGAAGGCCATCAGGACGCAGGTGAACGTGAAGAGCAGGGCGACATGGATGCGCAGCGCGCCCAGCCACAGCACGAACACCACGAACACCCACGGCAGCGTGAACAGGCCCATGGTGTCGCCGCGCAGCGCCGGGTCGAGCCCCGGCGTCACCCACTGCAGCATCAGCCCCTTCGCCATCCAGAAGAGCCCGAACGAACCGAAGACAGTGGCGTGCCAGGTGTCGCCTCGGTGCGCCTGGAACAATCCGGCGATCAGCTGCGCGAGACCGCCGACGAAGAACCCCACCATCGGCAGCACGGGGTGCGAGAGCTTCTCCGGGAAGACACCCGCGTCGATACCGGTGGCGATCACCGTGACCACGATGAACCCGGTGAGCCCGAGCGGACCCAACTGGGCCTGCGCGGACGGCTCCATGCGCTTGACGGACAGCGCCTGGGCGATGGGGCCCGAACGGTTCAGAAGGTTCATGAGCGCTGCTCCTCGGCCTCTGCCTGGAGCTCCTTCTTGTCCTGGCGCACCAGCGACATGACGATCGCCACGGCCGCCGCGCCCACCGCCCAGCCAGCCAGCGTCAGGAACGCGCCACCGGCGCCGTTGCCCTTGAAGTACGCGATCGAGCGGGCCGCGAAGGTGCCCGCGCCCGGCGGCAGGACCGGGCCGATGTGCCGCCAGAAGCCCGGAAGCAGCGGATACGGATAAGCGCCGCCGGCACTGGGATTGCCGAGCACCACGACGAGCAGGATCGCCAGGCCGATACCGACGATTCCGGCGAGGCCCTGGAAGGCGAGCGTGATCGCGCCGACCGCGAAGACAAGGAGGGCGCCGAGACCCCACAGCGCCATGACGCTGCCGGGCAGCGCACCGAGGAGCGGACCCGCGATCACCGCGCCGAGCAGACCCGCCACGACCGCGTACACGGCCATCGCGCCGAGCCGGATCACCGCACGCGCCGGGTTGGCCGGCTTGGCACCCGCGCTGATGGCGAGGGCCGAGGCGCACAGATAACCGCCCACGCACCAGCCGACGACGAGGTAGAACGCGGACAGACCGCGCGCGTCACCCTCCGCGTCGGGCACCACGTCCACGACCTTGAAGGTCCGCTTCTCCGCGCCCTCGACCTTGACCATGATCTCTTCGATGGCCTGGGACAGCGAGGCCCCCGCACCACTGGCGACCAGGAGCTTGTCCTCGGTGCCCTGCGGGTTGATGATCAGCGCCCCGTCGACGCCCCGGTCCTTGATCCGCGCCAGCGCATCGGCCTCGGAATCGCTGGAGCTCGGCTTGAGCGGCTTGCCCGGCAGCGCCTTCAGACGCTGCACGGCCTGATCGGTCGCCGCCTCCAACTGCTTCCGCGCCGCCGCGGCCCGCGCCGGATCGGCCTCGGCTTCGGCGGCGGCCTGGGCGGCGGGTACGGCGACCGTGACCGCGATCGGGATCTCGTGCGGCTTCGGGTTGTGGAACGCGCCGATGTACGAGGCGATGAACGCGAGTTGCACGGCGAGCACGCCCAGCACCAGCAGCGCGGTCCGTACGCTCACGGCGTCCTTGATCTCCTGCAGGAGTCCGGTACCCGGATCCTCCACCCCCCCACGGGGCCCCACGCCCCTCCGCCCGCCCCCCGCCGGGCGGTCCGCAGCGGGGGCGGGCCCGATCGGGTGAGCGGACCGGGGCTCAGCGCCGGTGCATCGTGTGCAGGGCGTCGACCAGGACCTTCGGGTCGTGGCCGCCCTTGTAGACGGGCGGCGGCTGCTTGTCGAGCTTGAGGAGTCCGGCGACCGCGGTCCAGGCGGTGCGTACCGAGTACTCGACGGTGAAGACGACGTCGTCGGGGACCTCGGCGTACTGCCCGATGAAGGCGAGATTCGTGGAGCCCTCCGGGACGACCTGCGGCCGGTCGCCCGCCTTGCGGACCAGGAACTGGCTCGTGATGTACGGCATCAGGGCCGGCAGCACGATCGAGTTCTCTAGGATCTGCGGGCCCTCGTCGAAGCGCAGGTGGTGCAGGACCTCGTCGAGGATCTCGCGGCCGGTGCACTCGCGCATCGGCTTGCGGACGAAGTCGCCGCTCTTGTCGGGGAAGAGGGCGTAGCCCCACCAGACGAAGGTGTCCTCGGGCTGCTCGTGGAAGTGCGGCTGGTGGTTGAGCACGATGGTGAGCAGCCAGCCCGAGTCCTTGAAGGTGATCAGACCGCCCTTGCCGGCCTCGCTGCCGGAGAACTTCTCCATCAGCCCGAAGAAGGTCGGGTCCTTCGTGGTGACCGTGAACGACTCCCAAGTGGAGTCGTCGATCGACGAGTTGAACACCGAAGGGTCGCCGAGCAGGCCGTCGGTGCGCTTGGCCGCGAGGGTCTCCCACAGCCGCCAGGCGCCGGCCGTCCCCGAGGTGTCCAGGGCGGGGACGCGGTCCGTGGCGCCGAGCGTGGAGTCCGCCGTCATCGAGCCGTTGGTGACCATCACCAGATCGTCCGGGGCGAGGTCCACCGTCTCCTCGGTGCCGCCGCGGGTCCAGGTCAGGCCGCGCACGGTGAGCTCGTCGCCGTCGGTCAGGTCCAAGTCGGTGACGGTGGTGCCGAGTTGGACCGTCACGCCCTGGTCGGTGAGCCACTTCATCAGCGGGCGCACGATCGAGTCGTACTGGTTGAAGCGCGTCCGGTAGATCCCCGACATGGAGTCGAAGGTCTTGAAGAGATGGACGAAGCGGTTGAGATAGCGGCGGAACTCGATCGCGCTGTGCCACGGCTCGAAGGCGAACGTGGTGCACCACATCCACCAGAAGTTCGTGTGGAAGAACTCCTGGCTGAAGCAGTCCACGATCCGCTTGCCGTCGAGCAGCTTCTCCGGCGTGCCCACGCACTTGACCAGCTCGAGGCGGTCGCGCTCGGAGAAGCCCATCGAGTGGGCGTCGACGACCTTGCCGTCCTTGTCGACGAGCCGGGCGTGGTCGTCCCAGGCGAAGTCCTCGTGGAAGGCGAAGGTGTCCTCGGTGACCGACTTCGCGGGGTCGTCGAGCGAGGGGATCGAGCTCAGCAGGTCGTAGGTGCACTCGAAGTGGATCTCGAACATCCGGCCGCCGCGCATGGTGTACCCGGTCTCCGGCGACCCCGATGCGTCGAGGCTGCCGCCCTCGCGGTCCTGCTCCTCCAGGATCACGATGTCCGACCCGGAGAACCCGCCCTCCCGGATCAGGAACGCCGCAGCCGACAGGGACGCGATGCCGCTTCCCACCAGGTATGCCTTCGCCATTGCCATGCTCCTCGGTGCTCTTCGACGGTGCTTGCCGGCCTCGACAGGTCGTCGTCAGTCTCGGTCCGGACGTCGGGACCGGCAGGGGCCCCGGGCCGAACGAGTGACGGATGCCGGGCAGGGTCCCGCGTCTTTCGTTTACACGGACCGGCTCCTGGTCGGGCACTGGTGCCTTGAGATCAGGACATTTGCGGCCGTCCGACCTGCGGTTTCGGGTGTTTCCTTGAGTTATGAGCACGAAGACGAAGGTTCCCGAGACATCCACCCTCCGGCACGAGGCCTACTCCTGCATCTGCCTCGACTGCGGCCACAGCTGGGAGCAGGAGTACGACGTCAGGCGCTACGTGGACGGCCGGGGCGTGACCCGGGTCCGCTGCACCGGAGGCGACGGCGAGGCGGTCCGCTCCCCGGTCACCCGGCCGTACTGCCCCGCGTGCGAGTCCACTGTCCTGCGCGTCCTGCCGGCCGGTACCGCCACCTCAATGGCACGCGTGCTGCTCGGCCCGCCGCGCCAGGGCCGCCCCGGTCTGCTGCGGCGACTGCTCGGCTGAGCTCAGGAGAGATCGGGCAGCAGGGGGAAACGAACGACAGAAAGCGAGTGATGCGCCATGGCCACGGCCACAGTCCCAGCCGACGTCTCCCCGGTGGTGATGCCTGACGAAGCCGATCCGTCGCCCGACGGGCTGACCGACGCCCAAGTGCGCGAGCGGATGGCCGCGTTCGGTCCGAACGAGATCGTCGAACGGGAGAAGAGCGCGCTCAAGGAGTTCCTGGGGCACTTCTGGGCGCCGATTCCCTGGATGATCGAGGTCGCCCTGGTGCTGTCGGTCCTCGTGCGCCGCTGGCCCGATGCGGCCATCATCGGCGTGCTCCTGATCGTCAACGGTGTGGTCGCCTTCGTGGAGGAGCACGAGGCGGCGAACGCCATCGCGGCCCTCAAGGAGCGGCTCGCCACCGAGGCCACGGTCATCCGCGACGGCGTATGGCGTACGGTCGCCGTCCGCGAACTGGTTCCGGGTGACCGCATCCGGGTCCGGCTCGGGGACGTCGTACCCGCCGACGCCCGCATCCTGGACGACACCACGATGGACGTCGACCAGGCCGCGCTGACCGGTGAGTCGCTGCCCGTCGAACACGCCCGCGGCGAGACGCTCTACTCCGGCGCGGTCATCGCGCGCGGGGAGACCGACGCTGTGGTGACCGCGACCGGTGAGCACAGCTTCTTCGGCAGGACCACGGCACTGGTCGGCGAGGCCGGCACCGAGAGCCACCTGCAGAAGGCCGTGCTCAGGATCGGCAACTACCTGATCCTCCTCGCGCTCGCCCTGGTCTCCGTGACCCTCGTCGTGTCGATCGCCCGCGGCAACCCCGTGCTCACCGTCCTCGAGTTCGCCCTTGTGGTCGTGATCGCCTCGGTCCCGGTCGCGCTGCCGGCCGTGATGTCCGTGACGCTCGCGGTCGGGGCGCGCACATTGGCCCGGCACAACGCTGTCGTTTCCAACCTGCCGGCCGTCGAGGAGCTCGGCAGCATCGACATCCTCTGCTCGGACAAGACCGGCACCCTCACCGAGAACCGCCTCGCGATCCTGGATCCGTGGGTCCCCGCCGGTGTCGACCAGGCCGAGCTGCTCGGCTCCGCTGCCCTGGCGTCCCGCAGCGAGAACGCCGACCCCATCGACCGGATCGTCATCTCCACCGCCCAGGACCGGCTGCACGGCGCGTCGGACGGGCTGGTCAGCGAGTTCGTCCCGTTCGATCCGGTGCGCAAGCGGACCGAGGCGACTGTCGGCATCGACGGCACCCCCGGCGCCTACCACGTGAGCAAGGGCGCCCCGCAGGTCATCGCGCAACTCTGTGACGGTGACCCGGCGGCGGAGCAAGTCGGCGGGGTCGCCGACGAGTTCGCGGCCCGCGGCTTCCGCTCGCTCGCGGTGGCCCGCACCGACGACACCGGCGCCTGGCGGCTGCTCGGAGTGGTGCCGCTGGCCGACCCGCCCCGGCACGACACCGCGGACACCATCGCGGCGGCCCAGGACCTGGGCGTCCAGGTCAAGATGGTCACCGGCGATCAGGTCGCGATCAGCCGGGAACTGGCCCGTCAGATAGGCATGGGCGACAACATCCTGAACACCGCCGCGCTGGAGCGGGCCGAACCGGGCTCGGGCTCCGCCGGAGAGCTGGAGCTCGCCCACCTCGTCGAGGTCGCGGACGGGTTCGCCCAGGTCTTCCCCGAGCACAAGTACCGCATCGTCAAGATGCTGCAGGAACGCGGCCACATCGTCGGCATGACCGGCGACGGCGTCAACGACGCCCCCGCGCTCAAGCAGGCCGACGCCGGGATCGCAGTCGCCGACGCCACGGACGCCGCCCGCGCGGCCGCCGATGTCGTGCTGCTCTCGCCGGGCCTCGGGGTCGTCTCCAAGGCCATCGTGCAGGCCAGGGAGATCATCCAGCGGATGGTCAACTACGCCACGTACCGCATCACGGAGACCCTTCGCGTCCTGGGCCTGATGACGCTGACGATCGTCGCGTACAACTTCTTCCCCGTCACGGCGATGATGATCGTCCTGCTGGCGCTGCTCAATGACGGCGCCATCCTCACCATCGCTTACGACAAGGTGCGCGGCTCGTGCAAGCCGGTGGTCTGGGACATGCGCGGGACACTCGTGCTGGCCACCGTGCTCGGTGTCGCCGGAGTGTGCGAGACCTTCCTGATGTTCCTGCTCGGCCACGAGGTCTGGCATCTGGGCGACGGGACGATCCAGTCGCTGGTCTATCTGAGCCTTTCGGTCTCGGGCCAGGCCACCATCTTCGTCACCCGCACCAAGGGCCCGTTCTGGACCTCGCCCGCGCCGGCCAAGCCCCTGCTTCTCGCGGTCCTGGCCGCGCAGTTGATCGCGACCTGTGTGACCGGCTTCGGCATCGGGATGACGGCCCTCGGATGGGGCCTGGTGGCCTTCGTCTGGGTGTACGCGGCGGTCTGCTTCCTTCTGGAGGACCGGCTGAAGCTGCTCACGCTGCGATGGCTGGAACGGCACCCCAAGAGCGTCATCACCCACTGACAAGGCGAGACGCCTCAGGCCCTGCCCCGACACTGGGGCGGGACCTGCCTGTGGGCAGGGAGCCCCGCTCTCGCCTGCGTTCGTGGCTTTGTGCCACAGAGCGGGCGCCGTACTCCGATGGCAAGGTGAATCGACCAGTCATGCCGTGTGACCCAGGGATATGTGCTGAAGGGAGGGCCCGGGTGGTCCCGATCGCCCCCTTTGCCGGCCTGCGCCGCTCCCTGTCGCCCGCGGCCTGGGACCGGCTGGCGGCGTGCGGGGCGCTTGTCGTCGCCGCGGCCATGGAGCTCCCGGCCGTCTGGGCGCACGGCTCGTGGGCCGCGCATCCGCTGCTGCGCTGGCTGGGTATCGTGCTGGCCGCCGGCGCGCTGCTGTGGCGGCGCACCAGGTTCCCCGCCGCCGGGGTCGTGGTCCTGGCGGGGACGGCGCTGAGCATGCACTACGCGGCGGTGTTCTTCCTCGCGTACGCGGCCGGCCGCTATCAACCCGTCGTACGAGCCTGGGTGTTCGGGCTGCTGGCCAGTGCCCTGGTGTTCGTGCTGACCGCGACCGGTTCGGGGCCGCCGCTGGTGCAGGACGGTTCGGTGACGAGTGTCGCGGTGATCGTGTTCATGGTCGCGCTGACCGTCGTGGCCGGTACGACCCGGCGCCAGCGCGAAGAGGACCTCACACAGGCGGCGAACGCCGCGCGGCAGCGTGCCGTGGACGCGGTGAACGCCGAACGGAGCCGTCTGGTCAGTGAGTTCCACGATCTGCTCGGCCACGATGTCGCGCTGCTCAACATCCTCGTGGAGTCCCTGCGGGCCGAGCTCACCCCCGCGCCGCCGGGCGGGCGCACCCTCGAACTGCTCGACTCAGCCCAGCGGCAGTGCGCGCAGGCCTCGGATCACCTGCGGTCCATGACCGGGGTGCTGCGACTGCGCGAGCTGGACCAGGGGCTCGACCGGTCGCCCGTACGCGGGGGCCCGCTGCTGTCGGCGGATGCCGGGCAGGCCGAGGCGGAGGCGCTGGGCGGATCACTGGAGAGCGTACGGGCCTCCGGCCTCGAAGTCCGTTTGAGCGACGACTTCTTCGAGCACTTCCGCGCGCTGCCGCCCGAGCACCGGCGCACGGCCCGGCGGATCGTCACCGAAGCGCTGACGAACGTGCTGCGGCACGCGCCGGGCGCCGACGTACGCCTCGAACTCGCCGTACAACCCGAGGGCTGGGTCCTCGGCCTCGGCAACGGCAAGCCCCGGGGCGCCCCCGTCCGGCCGGCGGCACGTGGCACCGGGCTCGGACTTCCGGGTCTGCGCAGCCGGCTCGGCGCTCGGCGGCGTTTTGACCGCGGGCCCGCGGCCGGACGGCGGCTTTTTGGTGCGGGCCGAGGTGCCGTGGCCCGACGCAGGATCCGGTGCCCGGCCCGGGAATCAGGCCTGGCGTACCGGCCCCCGTGACGACTTCCCCCGAGGAGAGACGCAATGATTCGCATCGTCATCGTCGACGACGAGGAAGTCGTGCGAACCGGACTGCGCACCATCCTCGATGGCGGAGCCGATATCGAGGTGGTGGCCGAGGCCGGCTCGGGCGAACAGGCTCTGGAGCTGGTGGCAGCTCACACCCCGGACGGCGTCGTCCTCGATCTGGCCATGCCGGGAGGCCTCGACGGCGCCGAGACCGCGCGGCTGCTGCGAGAACGCCACCCGGACCTGGGCATCCTGATCCTCACTGCACTTGCGGACGAGGATCAGGTCGCCCGGGTCTGGCGCGCCGGCGCCGACGGTTATCTGCTCAAGACGGCCGCCGGGGATCAGATGCGGGCCGCCGTGCACAGCGCCGTCGCACACCGGGCGGTGCTCTCGCCGGCGGTGATCGCGACCGTGATGGACCGGTTCGCGGGGCACCTCCACCCGGCGGGCGGTCCGGAGCTCGTGGCGCAGGCCGCCTCGCTCTCTCCGATGGAACTGCGCTGTGTCGTCGCGGTTTCCGAAGGGCTCGGCAACCGGGAGATCGCCGAACGGCTCTCCCTCGCGGAGGGCACGGTCAAGTCACATATCTCGCGGGCGCTGCGCAAGTTCGGGCTGGACAACCGCACACAGCTCGCGCTGCTCGTCAACGACCAGCGGGGGATCTTCCTGAAGGCTCTGGGGCGCTGAGCCGCTCCAACCCCCTTGCCGTGCAAGGGAGGTGGACGGGCGTGTTCTGTTACGCCGCGTGGGACGGCGCGGGAGCCGGTCGTGCCGCGGCCGGGCCGACCGCGGCCGCCCCGTACTTGTTCCGGGCCCGGTCGACGGCCTCCTCGATCCGGCGGGCCTTCTCGTCGACGGGATCGAAGAGCAGCTGGTGGGAGGTGTGTTCGGCGGGGACGAGATCGTCGGCGCGCAGGGCGAGGGAGCGGACCCGGGCCCGTTGCAGGGCGAGTTTGTCGTGGAGCTCGTAGGCGAGGGCGGTGAGCGGGGGCGTGTGGGCGGTGGCTTCGCGCAGGGTGCGGGTCCGGGTGGTCGTCGAGCGGTCGGCGTAGCGGACCGTGAGGGTGAGGGCGCGGGCCGCCTGGGCCTCGGCGCGCAGCTGCAGGCCGAGGCGGTCGGTGAGGGCGAGCAGGGCGGCGCGTTGGCGGTCGCGGTCCAACTCGTCCTGCGGGAAGCGGTGTTCGACACGCAGTGTGCGGGGCGGGCCCGCGGGGACGACCGGTGTGGGATCGAGGCCGCGGGCCGCGTCGTGCAGCCGGCGGCCCGCCGCGGTGCCGAGGATCCGCTGCAGGGTGCCGAGGGGCGCGGCGGCGATCTTGCCGATGCTGTCGAGCCCGTACGAGGACAGGGTCCGGGTCGTCGCGGGACCCACTCCGTGCAGGGCGGCGGCGGGCTTGGCCGCGAGGAAATCGGCGACCTCGGCCATGTCGTCGGGCAGGGTGCGCACGGCCGAGGGCGGTCCGTCGGCCGCGACCATCCGGGCCAGCATCGGGTTGGCGGCGACACCGACCGTGGAGCGGAGCCCGTACAGGCCGCCCGTACGGGCCCGGATGCGTTCGGCCAGACCGGGGGCGTCCGTGCCGAAGTAGCGCAGGCTGCCGGAGACGTCGGCGAGCGCGGCGTCCGGGGGGAGGGCCTGGACCTGCGGGGTGAACTCGGCGAGCAGGGACAGCAGATGGTGGTAGATCTGCTCGTCCACCAGGTCGTGGAAGTGGATGTACATGATCTGCACCCCTGATCCCTCCTTCGGGTGGCCGCTCATCCCGCGCTCCCCGGGCTCTGGTGCCACAACTTGCGGCTCTGCTTGACCGATTCGCCGGGCGGCTGCAGATCCGCCCACGGGTGCAGCTCGTAACCGGTCTCCAGGCGGATGCTGCGGCCGTCCCCGGCGGGGTCCGCGCTCGGCCGGTCCGCGGTGAGCCGCTCGGTGACCGCCGAGAGCCCTCCCGTACGGCGCAGTTCGGCCAGTTCGGCCAGGTCCCAGGCGGCCGAGCCGGTCACCGAGAGCGCCTTGCCGCTGCCGCCACCGCGGCGCTGCACCACTCCCCGTACGAGAAGCAGCCAGGAGTGGAAGACGGTGTGCGCGCAGGCGTCATGGCTGTCCTCGAAGAACGCGCAGTCGACAAGCCCCGACGTGTCGTCGAGCGTGGTGAAGATGACGCGCTTGCCCGAGCGGATCGGCGGGGTCTGCACGGCGCCCTTCGCGCCGGCGACCAGGACCACCTGTCCGTGCGGCAGGTCCTTCAGGCGCTGGGCGGTGGCCACGCCGAGTTCGTCGAGCAACTCCCGGTGGTCGCCCAGGAGATGGCGCGAGGTGTCCATGCCGAGGATGCCCAGCTCGGCGCCGAGCCGCTCGACGTCGTCGAGGTCGGGCAGATGGGCGGGGGCGACCTCGGCCGGCGCGTCATCGCTCTCGCCGAGCGTCAACTGGCCCTGGGCGGCGCCCTTCTGCCCCTTCTGCAGCTCGGCGATGTGCAGCATCAGATCGCGCCGGTTGCGGCCGAAGGCGTCCAACGCGCCGACCTGCGCGAGCCGTTCGGCCACCGGACGGGAGGGGCGGGCCCGCGAGAGGAAGTCCTGCAGCGAGGTGTACGGACGGCCCGCGACGATCCGTGCCGCCTCGGCCTCGCTCATTCCGCGGACATCGCTGAGCGCGAGCCGTACGCCGTGAGTGCCCTTCGCGACCGCCGGATCAGACACCAGTTCGATTAGATAGGCGGAGTCCGAGGCGTTCACGTCAAGGGGCAGGATCGGTACGCCTCTTCTGCGCGCGTCCGCGAGCAGCAGGCGTTTCGGGTACATCCCCGGGTCGTGTGTGAGCAGCCCCGCGTAGAAGGCCGCCGGGTGGTGGGCCTTCAGCCAGGCCGACTGGTACGAGGGGACGGCGAAGGCGACGGCGTGTGCCTTGCAGAAGCCGTACGCGCCGAAGGCCTCGATGATCTCCCAGGTCCGCTCGATCACTTCATGGGTGTAACCGCGCTTGCCGGCCTCCTGCGCGAACCATGCCCGCACTCGCCCGATCAGCTCGGGGTTGGACAGGGCGCGCCGGGTGTGGTCGCCGAAGGCGAGGGAGCAGCCGGTCATCACCTTCAGGATCCTGATGATCTGCTCGTGGAAGACGACCACGCCGTACGTGTCCTCGAGTGCTTCCCTGAGGTCCTCGTGCGGGTAGTCGGGTGCCTGCTTGCCGTGCCGGGCCTTGATGAACGGGTCGACCATGTTCGCCGCGACCGGCCCGGGCCGGAACAGCGAGATGTCGACGACGAGGTCGTGGAAGGTCTCGGGCTGCAGCCGGGCGATGAGGTCGCGCTGTCCGGGCGACTCGGTCTGGAAGCAGCCCAACGTCTGGGAGGACTTGATGAGCTGATACGTCCTGGGGTCGGCGGGCGGGACCTGTCCGGGGTCCTCCATGTCGATGTGGCGGCCCGTGGCGCGTTCGATCTCCGTGACGGCGTGCGCGATCGCGGACTGCATCCGCACACCGAGCACATCGAGCTTGAGCAGGCCGAGGTCCTCGACGTCCTCCTTGTCGAACTGGGACATGGGGAAGCCCTCGGTACTGGTCGGCATGACCGGGGTGCGCCGGAGCAGCGTCGTGTCGGAGAGCAGCACGCCGCACGGGTGCATGGCGATGCCGCGCGGCAGCGCGTCCAGGGCCTCGACGAGATCCCACATCTGCGGCCCGTACGCCTGGGGGTCGATGCCGCGCAGCTCCGGCAGTTCGGCCAGGGCGGCGCGGGCGTCGCGCGCCCTGATGTGCGGGAAGGACTTCGCGAGCCGGTCCACCTCGGCCGGGTCGAGGCCGAGCGCCAGGCCCGTGTCGCGTACGGCATGACGGACGCGGTACGTCTCCGGCATGGATACGGTCGCGACCCGCTGCGGGCCGAAGCGCGCCAGGATCGCGCGGTAGACCTCCAGGCGGCGGGCGGACTCCACGTCGATGTCGATGTCGGGCAGTTCGGCGCGGTTGTCGGACAGGAAGCGCTCCATGAGCAGACCGTGCTCGACGGGATCGGCGGTGGCGATGTTCAGGAGGTGGTTGACCAGCGAGCCGGCGCCGGAGCCGCGTGCGGTGACCCGTATGCCCAAGTCCCTTGTGTCCTCGACGACTTGGGCGACGGTGAGGAAGTACGAGGCGTAGCCGAGCCGGTCGATCAGCTCCAGTTCCGCCTGGAGTCGTTCCCAGTACGCAGGCTTGCGGTCGTAGTGGCGCAGCACCATCCCGGCAGCGCACTTGGAGCGCAGCACACGCTCGGGGGTGCGGCGGGTGGCCCCGACGAGATCCGGCTCGGGGAAGTGGACGCGGCCGATGCCCAGATCGTCCTCGGGGTCGACCCGGCAGGCGGCGGCGGTGTCCGCGGTGACTTCGAGCAGGCGGCGCGCGGTGCTGGTCCGGTACCCGGCGGCCTCGGCGATCTGCTCGGCGATCCGGGCCATGTCGGCGGGTGGCTTGAGCCAGCGCTCGCCGGGGTCGAGGGGACCGCGCCGGTCGATGGGGACGAGCCGGCGTGCGGAGTCGAGGACGTCGGCGACCGGGCCCTGGCCCTCGTCGGCGTAGCGCACGGAGTTGGTGAGCGTCGGCAGGATGCGCTGCTCGGCGGCGAAGCCGAGAGCGCGGGCGGCGTGCCGCAGCGACCCCGTGCCGGTGCCGCTCAGCCCGTGCGAGACGACCTCGATCCGCAGTGCCGCATCTCCGAACCGCTCCCGCCAGGGCGCGAGCAGCCGGGCCGCGCGGTCGGGGCGTCCCGCCGCCAGGGCGCGGCCGACGTCGGAGCCGGGGCCGAGCAGGACGGTGAGGTGCTCGCCGAAGGTGGCGTCCCAGGACAGCAGCGGGCGCCGGCCGTCCGTGTGCGCGGCGGTCACCAGGCGGCACAGCTCGGCCCACCCGCGGGCCCCGTCCCGCGCGAGAAACACCACGCGCTGGGCCGACTCGTCGACAAAGGCGCCGCCGCGTGCGGGGGTGCGCCGCCGTTCGGTGCGCCGTGCCTTTTCCTCGGGCGCCGCGACGGCGAGATCCACCCCGAACAGCGGGCGCACCCCGGCGCGGCTCGCGGCCTTGGCGAAGCGCACCGATCCGCCGAGGGTGTCCCGGTCGGTCAGCGCGATCGCGTCCATCCCGCGCTCGGCCGCCCGCTCGGCGAGCCGCTCGGGGTGCGATGCGCCGTAGCGCAGCGAGAACCCGGAGACGGTGTGCAGATGCGTAAAGCCGCGCATCCGTACCACCTCGCCACTGCTGCCCCCTGCCCTTACTGTCGACCACGCCTGCCTCAGTGGCCTGGTCAGGCCACTGTATCGAACATCCTTGCGATTCGCCTGGTGGTGGTGACACGGTGGGTGGCGAGGGGCGGCTCAACGGCTGTGAAGCGCCTGTGCCCCCGCCTTCGCGGCGGGGGCACAGG
>NZ_JAEIMH010000009.1:46791-52812 GCF_016464295.1 Streptomyces sp. N35
AGACGCCCACCCACCCCCCCCGTGGGGGGGGGGGCCACAAGGCGCTTGGGTCACCGGTGGCCCATCGGCGGGATCGGCCGCGGCCTCCCCAGCCGGAGCCGATGCCCGCCACCTGGAGGGCGAGCAGCATCAGGCCGAGCAGCATCAGGTTCGTTGAGCTGAAGACGTCGTTTCCGTCGAGGTCCGTCGCATTGAAGAGAAACGCAAGAAAGAACAGCACTGCCGCAGCGATACCGAGCATTGCAGCCCCTCATGTCGTCGAGCCCGCCCCGATGGCGCGGCTCGCGGTCCAGGTCCGAGTTCCCCGGCTGGCGCCGGGTACTGCCTGAGCGCGTTACTTCCGGAGCCGTCTGGGCGCGTAACCGAAAACCACCCGCCCGGCGCGCGCCGTCGTGGCGTCCAGGAAACGCGGGAGTCTGGTGAGGCGCAGATCCTCGCGCCAGACGACGTACGAGCCGGGGCCGCGGACTGCCGGGTGGACCTCGATCTCGGCCCAGCCCGTCAGGACCTTGCCCGTCTTCGTCAGGCGGCAGCGGGCCTCGGGGGACGGTGGCTGCCAGAGCGTGATCTCCATCGGATCGTCGAAGCCGAGCGGGCCCAGACCCGTGCGCGCGATGAAGCGGGTGCCCTCCCGGTTGGGGCCGTCCGTGAGGAGCTTCGTGTACGTGAACGGCACCTGCGCGGCATGCCGCTCCCAGTCCGTCACCCGCCGCCATGCCTCGGCGACGGGGAGCGGGGTGCGGTGGGCGATACGGAATTCGGGCACGGCGGGATCGTAGGACGTGGGGGCCGGGTCCGGGCGCGTGGCGGTCCGGCGGGGTGTCGCGACGACATCGGATCGTGGCGCGGGCGGCCGCAGATGTTACTCGGACGACCTCAGATGTTGCTCAACGGTTCGGTGAAGGGTGCGCGCCCTTCCGGAGCGCCGTGCATGATCGCGGAACTGCCCGGCCGAGCAACGGAACTGAGGTGGCGCGATGGTTCGTACGACGTACGTCCCGGCCCTGGTGTTGATCACCCTGCTCACGGCGAGCGCCTGCACCAACGGTTCGGGTGCGGTGGCCGCAGAGCCGGTCGACGTGACGCATGAGCAGGCCGTGGACGTGCTGCACCGGATCGTGGCGCGGGCGCCGGCGGGCGGTGCCGAAGAGTTCTGCGAGGTCACGCTCCAGCGACAGTCGTGCGAGGACGCCTGGGCGGGCTCCGTCGCCGAGCGCTGTCTGAAGCCGGGGGACATGCCCCGGGTGATCCGTAGCGCTGCCGTCCCGGAGAAGGAGACGAAGACGGGGACATGGGACGGTGGGCGTGTGCTGCTGATCGAAGGGCGTACGGCCGGTGGCGGCAGGTACGTCTCGGAGTTCTTCGTCACCGGCTCGGAAGGCAGGCCGACGGCCTCGCTCGGGGTCTACTGGTCCGGCATCGGGCTGGGCAACTCCCCGCTGGGGGAAGGTGTCACCGTTCTCCCCGAGCCGGAATGCGCACAGGACGCCGGCCACACCGGAAACAACGCCGCCACCCCCCCCCGGGGGGGGGGGGGGGGGGGGGGGGGGGGGCCGGCCCGGGGGGGCCATGTCCGGGGCCCCCCGGATTCGGGTGGCCGGGGGGGGGGGGGGCCGGCGGCTGCGCGGACCCTGGAGGCGCGGTAGGTCGCGGACCCTGGAGACGCGGCGGGACAGCGGCTGGCGGCCCGTGGGGCGCGGTGGGTCGGCGCTGCTGTGGCGGCCCCGTGGGTCATCGGCTGTGGCGGCCCGTGGAGACGCGGCGGCGGACCGTGCCGAAGAGCAGGGCCGCGCCGACGGCGAGCACGCCCGCGCCGCCCATCGCGATGTACGGGGTGGTCGAGTCGCCACCGGTCTCGGCGAGGTTCTCGTCGGCGGCCACCGGCTGGTCGGCGGGGCCGGCCGCCTCCGGGGCATTGGGCTCGGGCGCGGCGGGGGGCTCCTCCCCGCCCGTCTCCGCGTCCTGGTCGCCGTGGCCCTGGTGCTCGACCGTCGACTGCTCCTGGCCGTCGGTGATCTGCTCCTCGCTCGGCGCGGACGGCTCGGCCGCCGGCTTCTCGTCCGAGGACGAACTGCCGCTGCCCGCAGAGCCGTTGTCGGCGCCGAAGACCACGTCGGAGCAGGTGTAGAAGGCCTCGGGGGAGTCCGAGCGCTGCCAGATCGAGTAGATCAGGTGCCGGCCGGACTTCTCCGGGATGTTCCCGGAGAAGACGTAGTCGCCGTTCTCCATCTTCGGGTCGGTGACCTCGGCGAACGGCTTCGCCTCCAGGTCCGACCACTTCAGCGGCTTCGACGGGTCGTAGCCGTCCTTGGTGATGTACAGCTCGAACGAGCCCTTGTGCGGGGCCGTGCCCTTGTAGCGGAAGGTGTGGCTGCCCGCCGAGAGCTTCGAGGACGGCCAGTCGCCGCGGGCCAGGTCGAGACCCTTGTACTTGTCGTTGCCGGCGCTGCACAGCTTGCCGTCGGGGATGATCTCCTTCGACTTGCCCGCGGCGTTGGCGATGTTGACGCCGTTCCAGTCGTAGAAGGCCTGGACTCCGGACGCGGCGACGGCCGCCTTGCACGCGGCCGAGTCGGGCGCCTCGGGGCCCTCGGCGTAGCAGGCGGCGACGCGGCTCACCGGGTCCGTCATCGAACCGTGCGCGGCGGCCGGGGATATCGCCAGCGCGGTCAGCGCGAGCGGGGCGACACCGGCGGCTGCGGCGTAGGCGACTTTGCGGCGAGCGGTCATGTGTGGATCTCCTTGAGCGGCTTCAAGCAATTTCGTGGGGGATACGGGGCGGGCACGTACCCGTTGGTGCAGCCCCCCGAAATGCGCTGCACCGACGGCTCGAACCCGCCCCGGCGCAACAGAAGCTAGCCCCTGAGATCCACGATTTCGCCTGCTGAGGCGCCCTGGAGGTGATCCTTATGGTCGCTTTAAGGAATCGATCAGAGGCGGTTAAGTGCGCGTCCGCGATGTCTGGTTTGGCGAGCCTGTTCAGCGGGTGTGCCCTCCGGCAGGGGCCGTTGGAGGCTCTGGTGCCGGCCGCCGGACGCGAACGAGCGTCTGATATGAGTTTGCGAGGTATCGCATCAACCGGGGGAGAGCATGAGCCTGCGACCAACTGCCTTCAGCGTGCTGGGTGTTGGCGTGAACTGGGAGTTCATGAAGTCCGATCGGCGGGACTCCACCGGGCTCGGTTTGCCGTCGGGGCAGGGGAGCGTCTGACGCCGCGCTGTCCGGTACTCGCGGGTGCGTGCGCGCCAAGGAGCAACTTTCGCAGCACGGAGAGGTGTTGGGCCGATGGAGTGGATCACCCTTGCCGCAACGGGCCTCGGGGCTCTCATCGGTGTCTCCGCACCAGGCGCCATGGTCTCCGCATCGGACGACTGCTTCCGCCGCCTGCGCGACTTCCGGGACGTCGTGGCGAACGGCACCGCGAGCGGCACCTCGGAATTGCGGGCATCCCAGTCGGCGTACGACCGGTCGCTGACCAAGCTGCGTGAGCTGATGCGGACCGACCTCGGCCTCGCGGACTGAGGCGATGCGGCGAACAGGCGGCCCGGCTGCCCTCTGCCCGTCCGGTGCCAGGGGCTCCGCCTTCCTCAGGTTTCGCTCAACCCGCTTTCCCGCAGGCCGGGTTCGAGGTGAAGATCGGTCAACGGTTCATGAGGTGAGGGAAGGGGTGGGGTCGTGGCCAAGGCAGTGCGGGCGTCGCTGGGGGAAATGTGGATCACCTGCCAGGTCTGCAAGAGCGACCTCTTCCGCGAACGGGGCGTGAAGCTCAACAGCACGGGCGGGGAGTTCTTCAACCTTGCCTGGGCGGATGAGACCGCGACCGGGCTGATCTGCTGGCGTTGCGGCTTCGTGCATCTCTTCGCCAACCCGGGGATCCAGTTGCACCGCGTCAAGGAGTGACGGGCCAGCTGTATTCGAGCTCGGGCAGCTCGAAGCCCTGCTCGAACCGGCAGACACGCTCATCGGTACGGACGGCTCCATGCCGCTCGTAGAAGGCGATGGCGCGGGTGTTGTCACGGAGCACTTCCAGGTAGACCGTCCTGCCCGGGTGCTCATCGGCCGCCCACGCCAGCGCACGGGTCAGAAGCCGGCGGCCGATGCCCGACCCTGTGCGGCCCGGTCTGGCGTGCAGGTTGTCCAGCAGCACGCGGCCGTCAGGCCCTGGCATCACATATGCGAACCCGTCGATGCCGGCCGCCGTGGCCGCCACGAAGAGGGCCGCTCCCGAGGGAGGCGCCGCCAGCCGGCCCAGCCAGAGCTCCAGACGGTCTTCCAGGAGAGCGCCGTCCAGGAAGTCGGCGGGCATGATTCCCGCGTACGCCGTACGCCAGCTCTCTGTATGCAGCGCCGCGATCTCGGCGGCGTCGTCCCGGCGGCCCCATCTGATCTCCATGCTCGTCCTACTCTCCGCTCAGCTCGTCGAGGATCTCGGTGTAGTGGCGCCGGCGCAGGCTCAGGGTCCGGGCAACTTCGTCATCCGTGGTCCGGGAGATCTTCTCGAGGTGCCCCGAGAGATTGTCCCGCTGGGGATGGCCGGAGCCTTGGACGTACGCGGTGGTGCGGGCCACTCCGGCGGCGAGCAGCAGCTGGTGGGGGAGGCCGAACCAGGTGTCGAAGCTCCGGCAGACGGCTTCCCACAGCTGCCAGACGTCCTCTACGCGGCGTTCTTCGGCGACCCGCAGGGCAGCGAGTTCGATGGTGTGGCTGAATCCCCAGGAGTGCTCGTGCCACTTCGTCTCCTGAAGCAGCAGGAAACGGGCGAAGTCTCCGTCGTCCGGACAAGGGTCCCGTACCAAGGCCTCAAGGACCTGTTGCCTCTCCTCCCAGTTGGCGTCCACGGGCAGTCGGTCCTCGGTGTACTGCCCGTGGAACTCCAGAAGTTCCCAAGACTCGGGGTCCGTGCGCCACCAGGCCAGGTCGGGTATCGCGGGGCGGCTCATAGGTGTCTTCCCTGCGGAGAGGAGGGGACCGACATCGTCGCACGTGCGTGATCGACGGCGAGCGGGCGTCCGCGACCCGTCGCGTCAGCGGTCCTTCGCCAGTCCTACGAGCTCCGCGAAGAGACCGCCCGCGTGCAGCAGATCGTCGTACGTGCCCTGTTCGATGACGCGGCCCTTGTCCATGACAAGGATGCGGTCCGCGAGGCGGACGTTCTCGAGCTGGTGGGTGACGACGATCGTCATGCGCTCGGCGGCGATCCGTTTGATCTCCAGGAAGATCGCGTGCTCGCCGCGGGCGTCCATCTGTGAGGTCGGCTCGTCGAGGACGAGGAGCGGGGACCGGCGGTACAGCATCCGTCCGCACACCAGGCGCTGCCACTGGCCGCCCGACAGTTCGGCGCCGCCCCAGAGCTCTCTGGCGAGGAGGGTGTCGAGGCCCTGCGGGAGTTTCTCGACCGCCTCGCGCATGCCCACCGCGTCGATCGCCTGCCAGACCGGCTCGTCGTCATAGGTCTTCGGCTGGCCGAGGGTGATGTTCTCGCGGACCCGCAGCGGCCAGCAGGCGAAGTTCTGCGGGACGAGTGCCGTGCGCCGCCATACGGAGTCGGGGTCGGCCCCCGACAGATCCGTGCCGTCCCACAGCACCCGGCCCTTGTCGGCGAGCAGAATGCCCGTGATCAGCTTGGCCAGGGTCGACTTGCCCGAGCCGTTCTCGCCCACGATCGCCAGGATCTCCCCGCGCCGCAGCGTGAGGGACACCCCGGCCACGGCAGGGTCGGACTTGCCCGGGTACTGGTAGACGACCTCGTCGAGCCGGATCTCGTCCACCCGGGGCGCAATGGCCGACTCGCCGCGCTTGGGGGCCCGTTCGGCGGCCATGTCCAGGAAGGAACGCATGTCGGCGAGGTAGAGGGAGGTGTGGAACATCGCGGCGCCGTGGATGACGAACTGGGAGAGCGCGGCGAGCGTGGTCTGGACGGTGACGACGGCTGTCGCCGCCACCGGCAGGGCCACCCGGCCGGGGGGGGGGGGGCCCGCGGGGGGGGGCCCGGGGGGGAGGAGGGGAGAGGCGGCCCGCCCC
>NZ_JAEIMH010000009.1:52822-136905 GCF_016464295.1 Streptomyces sp. N35
GGGGGGCGGGGGGGGCGGGGGGGGGACGGGGCCGCCGCGGGCCCCCCCCCCCGGCGCCGCCCCCCGGCGGGGGGCGGCGAGCCACGCGAGCGTGGCCCAGGTGGCGAGCAGGAAGACGCCGCCCAGCGCACTCGCGGCCAGGACGATCCGCAGGAGCCGAGGGGCGGCGGAGAGGGTGCGCTCGTCGATCCGCCGGGACAGGGCGCGGTACCAGTACACGAGGTATCCGGTCATCCCGTTGGCGCGGACCTCGTCGCCGTGGCGGGAGTACGTGGCCCACCAGCGCATCATCGAACGGACATTGCGGTCACCGACGTTGAGGTAGTGCGTCTCGTAGTCGACGCGTGCCGAGAGCACCGCCCCGATGCCGGCCGGCACCACGGCGAGCAGGAGCAGCGGCAGCATCAGCGGATGCAGCGCCGTGATCACCCCGCTCGCGGCGAGCATCCGGATCATGGCGGACAGGAAGCGCTGGGCGTCCTGCACCATCAACCGGGTCCGGGTGACGCCGACTTCGGCCGCCTCCTGCCGGTCGGCGAACCCGTCCTCCGCGTACGCCGAGGACTCCACCCGGCACACGGCCTCGACCAGCGCGATATCGGCCTCGCTGGTCAGCAGCGGAGTGACCCGGCCATCCGCGTACGAGGACAGGGCGCCGCTGATCCGGCCGACCGCCGCGGCCGCGGTCACCGCGAGGAGCGCGGGCAGCGCGGCGTGCAGACGTTCGGACACGAGCCCCGTGCCGAGGACATGGCGCATCGCCTGAGCGGTGAACGCGAGCACCACCGCGGCCGAGACACCGGTCAGGACCTGGCTGAGGACGAGCAGCACCACACCGGTCCTGTCGACGGCCCAGGCGCTGCGCGCGGTGTGCCCGAGTACCGCGCGGAATCGAACGCGCTCGATTCCGGACTCCGTCGAGTCCTTGGCGGGCAAGGCCTCGAACGTGCGGGCGCCGCCGCACAGCCGTCCACGGTCGTGCGGACGTGGCCGAATCGCCGAGCCTTGAGACCCCTGTGACGGATGGGGTTTTCAACGGATGGTTTTCAACAGCCCGGTCGAGAGTTCACCCCACCCACCGATACCTCCGCTCCGGCCGCCCCGTCCCCCCGTACTTGAGGGTCACCTCCGCCCGGCCCGTATCCGTGAAGAACTCCAGGTAGCGGCGGGCGCTGACCCGGGACAGGGAGCCGGCCTGGGCGCATTCCGTGGCGGAGAGGCCCGACGGGTGGGTGCGCAGGACGCGTTCGACCAGTTCCGCGGTGTGGGCCGCGAGGCCCTTGGGGAGTTCGCGGGAGCCGGGCGGGCGGGTGCCGAAGATCTGGTCCACGTCCTCCTGACGGGCCTCGTCCAGGGTGTCGAGGCGGGTGCGCAGGGCCGCCACATGCCGCAACTGCTCCTGCAGCGCGGCCTGGTTGAAGGGCTTGATCAGATAGTGCAGGGCGCCGGCGCGCAGCGCGGAGCGGATCACCTCCGCGTCCCGCGCGGCCGTGATGAAGAGTGCGTCGACCGGGGGGCGGGAGGGGTCCTGTTCCTCCGCGGCGCGCAGCTCCCGTAGGACCGAAATGCCGTCCATGTCCGGCAAGTACACGTCCAGAAGGACCAGGTCGGGGCGCAGGCGCTCGGCCGCGCGCAGGGCGTCCGCGCCGTTGTGGGCGACTCCCACCACGGTGAAGCCCTCCATCGCGGCGACATGGCGGCCGTGCAGCTTGGCCACCATGAAGTCGTCGTCGACGACCAGGACCGTTGTCGTTGCGGGGGTCTGCGCACTCATCGGCGCAGGTTAAGCACGCGACCACAAGGACCACAACGTTCGTTGCTTGCGGAAGAGAGACAGCTTGTTAACGCGCAGGCAACATGTGGGCCACCTCACAAGGCTTTAACGCCCGCTTACACAACACCCGCTCACCAAACACCCACTGACACAACCGACAGGTGGTGGCACACGTGCGTCTGCGCACTCCCCTCGCCCTGCTCGGGGCCGCGCTCCTCGTCCTCGGGGCCCCGCCGCTGCTCTCGGCGGGCAGCGATGCCGACGACGGCACCAAGATCCCCAGGCTGCGCTTCATGGTCCCCAACACCCCGGGCGGCGGCTACGACGTCACCGCACGTACCGCCGCCAAGGACGCCGAGGACGCCGGACTCACGCACGGCATCGAGGTGTTCAACATGCCCGGCGCCGGCGGCACCGTGGGCCTCGCCCGGATCGCCGAGGACAAGGGCAACGGACGGCTCGCGATGTCCATGGGCCTCGGTGTGGTCGGCGCCGCGCGCTCCAACGACTCCCCGAAGACCCTCGCCGACACCACCCCGATCGCCCGGCTCACGGAGGAGCAGGACGTCGTGGTGGTCGCCGAGGACTCCCCGTACAAGACGATCGACGACCTGGTCGGCGCCTGGAAGAAGGACCCGGGCAAGCTCCCGGTCGGCGGCGGTTCGTCGCCGGGCGGGCCCGACCATCTCGCGCCCATGCTGATGGCGCGCGCCGCCGGGATCGCGCCCAAGGACGTCAACTACATCCCGTTCGACGGCGGCGGCGAGCTGCTCGCCTCGATCCTCGGCAACAAGGTCGCCTTCGGTGTCTCGGGCGTCGGCGAGTACCTGGATCAGATCAAGTCCGGTGAGCTGCGGCTGCTCGCCGTGACCGGACCCGAGCGGGTCCCGGGCCTCGACGGCCCCACGCTCATGGAGTCCGGATACGACGTGAACTTCACCAACTGGCGCGGCATCGTCGCCCCGCCCGGCCTCGACGAGGACGAACGGACCAAGCTCATCGAGTTCTTCGAGGAGCTCCATGACTCGCCGGAGTGGAAGAAGTCGCTCGAGACGAACGGCTGGACCGACGCCTTCGTGACGGGGGAGAAGTTCGGCGACTTCCTGGAGAGCGAGGACAAGCGCGTGGTGTCCGTACTGAAGGAGCTGGGGCTGTGACCGCCACCGTCGAACCTCCCAAGCCGGAGGAATCCCGCAAGTCCTGGCTGCGAGGGCTACGCGAGTATTCAGAACTCGGCGTCAGCGTCCTTCTGCTGGCGCTCGGCATCCTGGTCCTCACCGACGCGCTGACGATGGAGGTGGACATCGAGCAGCGCGGCCCGATCGGGCCGAAGACCGTGCCGATCGTGGTCGGCATCGGGCTGCTCGTGATCGCCGTCCTGCTCGCGATCGACGTGCTGCGCGGCGGCCGCGGCGAGGCCGAGGGCGGCGAGGACATCGACCTGTCCGAACCGGCCGACATGCGCACGGTGTTGCTGCTCAGCGGCGTCTTCCTCGGCTTCGCGGTCCTCATCGGCCCGCTCGGCTTCCCGATCGCGGGCGCGCTGCTCTTCTGGGGCGCAGCCTTCGCGCTCGGCTCACGGCGGCTCGACCGCGATCCGCTCATCGCGGCGGTGCTCTCCGTCGTCACGTACGCCGTCTTCAACAACCTGCTCGGGGTCCCGCTGCCCGGTGGCCCGCTGATCGGAGCGCTGTGACATGAACGCTCTCAACTCCCTGATGGACGGCTTCGGTACGGCACTGACGCCCATCAATCTGCTCTGGGCCGCGATAGGTGTGCTGCTCGGCACGGCGATCGGCGTGCTGCCCGGCATCGGCCCCGCGATGGCGGTGGCGCTGCTGCTTCCCGTGACGTACGGGCTCGACCCGACGGGCGCGTTCATCATGTTCGCGGGCATCTACTACGGGGCGATGTTCGGCGGTTCGACCACCTCGATCCTGCTCAACACCCCCGGTGAGAGTGCCGCCGTGGTGGCCGCCATCGAGGGCAATCCGATGGCCAAGTCCGGCCGGGGCGCGCAGGCGCTCGCGGCCGCGGCGATCGGGCACTTCGCGGGCGGCATGGTCGGCACGATCCTGCTCGTCGCGCTCGCGCCGAAGATCGCGGACCTCGCGGTGGACATCGGTGCGCCCGACTACTTCGCCATCATGGTGCTTGCGTTCATCGCGGTGACGAGCGTGCTCGGTTCGTCCCGTATCCGCGGGCTCGCCTCGCTGCTCATCGGTCTCACCATCGGCCTGGTCGGCCTCGACCAGATGACCGGCCAGCAGCGTCTGACCGGCGGCTCGCTGCAGCTCGCCGACGGCGTGGACGTGGTGATCGTCGCGGTCGGTCTCTTCGCGATCGGCGAGGCCCTGTGGGTGGCCGCCCATCTGCGCCGCGGCGGTGCCGAGGCGATTCCGGTCGGCCGGCCGTGGCTCGGCAAGGCGGACGTCAAGCGGTCCTGGAAGTCCTGGCTGCGCGGCCCGCTGATCGGCTTCCCGTTCGGCGCGATCCCGGCCGGCGGCGCGGAGATCCCGACGTTCCTCTCGTACGTCACCGAGAAGCGGCTGTCCAAGCACAAGGACGAGTTCGGCAAGGGCGCGATCGAAGGCGTCGCCGGCCCCGAGTCCGCGGCCTCCGCTTCGGCGGCGGGCACCCTGGTCTCGATGCTGACCCTCGGTCTGCCCACCACGGCGGTCGCGGCCGTGATGCTGGCCGCCTTCCAGCAGTACGGGATCCAGCCGGGCCCGCTCCTGTTCGACCGCGAACCGGAGCTGGTGTGGGGCCTGATCGCCTCCCTGTTCGTCGGCATGGTGCTGCTGCTCTGCCTCAACCTGCCGCTCGCCCCCCTGTGGGCCAAGCTGCTGCGCATCCCGCGCCCGTACCTCTACGCGGGGATCCTCTTCTTCGCGGGAGTCGGTGCGTACGCGGTGGCCGGTGAGGCGATCGACCTGGTGATCCTGCTGGCCATCGGCCTGCTGGGCTTCGGTATGCGCCGCTACGGGCTGCCGGTGCTGCCCGCGGTCATCGGTGTGATCCTCGGCCCGGCCGCCGAACAGCAGCTCCGCCGCGCGCTGCAGATCAGCGACGGCAGCGTGACAGGCCTGGTCGACACACCGTTCTCCGTCACGGTCTACGTGATCATCCTGCTGCTGCTCGCCTGGCCGCTCCTGAAGAAGCTGGTGCTCCGGAAGGGGCGCGGGCCCGCGCAGGACCGTGAGGATGCCGCGGTCTGAGCTGAGCTACGGGTCGGCCCTGTGGTGAGCTACGGATCCGACCTGAGCTGAGCCACGGGTTCGACCCGAGCTGATACGCGACGGGGTGCGAGGGCTGCTCAGTCCTCGCACCCCGTCGGCGTCTGTCTGGAGGCGCTCACCGGGCTCAGGCCTCGGGCCACCAGGTCTTGTGGATGTCCTCGCGCACTTCCGGACGCGGGCCCACCCTGCGCTGGGCTTCCTCGGAGCGCTCACGCTCACGGCGGATCGCGGGCTTCGGGATCGGCTTGCGGATCGTCTGGCGGCGCATGATGGCCTCCTAGCGTCGAGTCGCCCGGGTGCTGAGTACCGTTCGTTCACTCGGTTAGACCCGGGCGAGGAGCCTTTCTCATCGCCGCCCGGTTTGTCAGTGGTGCTTGTCACGCTCCTGACGGGTTTCTTCCCTCCTGGACCAGGGTTCGACCCTCATGTTTCAGCATGTGGGACGACGCGTGAATTCCTTGCGCCGCAAGGGCGTTGGAGCACGGCCTTTTGGCCAGGGGAATTGTCGGTGGCGGCTGCGACGATCCCGGTATGAGCGACGAACACACACCGGCCGCCACGGTCGGCTGGGACGCGGAGGCCGCGGCCTTCGATCCGGAACCCGACCACGGCCTGCACGACCCGGCGGTCCGCGCGGCCTGGCACGAGCGGCTCGCGTCCTGGCTGCCGCGCTCGGCATCCGACGTGCTCGACCTCGGCTGCGGTACGGGAAGCCTGGCGCTGCTCGCGCGGGAGCAGGGCCACCGGGTGGTGGGCGTGGATCTGTCGCCGCGCATGGTCGAGCTTGCCCGCACGAAGCTGGGGGCCGGGGCCGAGGTGCTGCTCGGCGACGCGGCCCGGCCACCGGTCGGTGCCAGGACCTTCGATGTCGTACTTGCCCGTCATGTGCTGTGGACGTTCCCGGACCCGTCGGCGGTTCTGGCGCACTGGTGCTCCTTGCTGCGGCCCGGCGGGCGTCTGGTCCTGGTCGAAGAGGGCCGGGGCGCGGAGGGACTGCCCGTCGAGGAGATCACCCGGGCCCTCGCCCCGCTCGTGACCCGCGTGCACACGGAGGACCTGTCGCCGGACGCACGCCTGTGGGGCCGGCCGGTCGACGGCCCGCGGTACGCCGTGGTGGCGCGACAGGGGCCGCCACGTCACCGTGAGGTCGTCGACGTCCATCTCCTCGTGCGGCGGGGCGACGAGGTGCTGCTCGCCCGGCGGGCCGGCACCGGCTATGCGGACGGACTGTGGAACCTGCCGTCCGGTCACGTCGAGGACGGTGAGGACGTCCGGGCCGCGGTCCTGCGCGAGGCGTACGAGGAGGTGGGCCTCCGACTGGAGCCGTCCGACGTACAGATGGCGTTGGTGATGCAGCACCGGGGTCCCGGCGGAGCCCCGCGCGTCGGCTGGTTCTTCGAGACGTCGGCCGGCGGCACCCCGGTCAACCGCGAACCGGACAAGTGCGACGCCCTCGCCTGGTATCCGCTGTCGGACCTGCCGGACGGCATGGTCGCGTACGCCCGCGCGGGAGTCGAGGCCCACCGCGCGGGGGAGCGCTTCGTCCTGCACTGGCACGAGGACGGTGACGCGATCGCGTACGAGAGCGATCGCGACCGGTCGGTGCCGCTGCCGCGCACGACCGGGGGACAGGTCCACCACATCGAGCTGTGGGTGCCGGATCTGGCCGCGGCCTCGGCATCCTGGGGCTGGCTGCTCGGCGAGCTGGGCTACTCCCCGTACCAGTCCTGGGAGTTGGGCCGCAGCTGGCGCCTCGGGGACACCTACGTGGTCGTCGAGCAGTCCGCGGACCTGTCCGGCAGCCGCCATCACCGCACCGCGCCCGGCCTGAACCACCTGGCGTTCCATGTACGGGACCGGGCAGCCCTCGACGCCCTGGTGGCGCGCGCCGCCTCCCACGGATGGTCCCTGCTGTACGCGGAGGACCATCCGTACGCGGGCGGTGAACAGCACTGCGCCGCGTACCTGGAGGACGGCCTCGGGTACGAGGTCGAGCTGGTGGCGCGCGACGGCGCGGGCGGGGCCGACGGAGTCCGCTGACGCGACAGCGTCAGCGAGCAGTGCCGCCGGCCCGCTGACGCCACGGCCTCAGTCGAGCAGCGTCGCCAACCCGCTGACCTGCGCGACCACTTCGAGCTCGTCCAGGGCGCGCACGGCCTCCGCCGCCGCCGCCGGATCGCGGTCCGTGAGGCCGCTCTCCTCGAACTCGTCCTCGTCCAGGCGCAGCACCGTCGAGCCGTCCGCCGAGACCCACAGGTCCAGGTCGAGGTCCTCGACGACGAGTTCGCCGGAGTCGAGGACCGCCGGGCGGGTCACGTCGCAGTACCAGCCCTTCAGCCAGCCCTGCGCCGTACGCACCTCCTTGACCGAGTACCAGCGGTTGCGCCAGTAGTGCTCGGTGAAGACATCACCCGGCTCGAAGCGTACGAAGCCGAAATCCCGCACCCCGTCGCTCGCCCACGGCGCACGGACCGTCACCTGCGTGCCGTCGTCCGCGAGCAGGAGCGCGGGGTAGCGGATCTTCGTACGGCCCGCCTTGGTCAGGTGGACCTTGAGCATGTCGTCCTTGAGGGGATCATCCGAGGTCGCGGACATAACGCACCTCCGTCGCGCAGATTTCGTAACCGAACCATTTGTTGACCGCCAGCATCGGGCCGTTGTCCGAGTCGTTGCCCGTGAACGCCTCGGTGTAGCCGGCCGCCCGGGCCCGGAGCAGCGAGTCGGTCTTGACGAGCTTCGCCAGGCCCCGGCCGCGGAACGCTCTTGCGGTGCCCGTCATCCCGGACCCGTAGCGCGTGCGGCCGTCCGTACGGGCCGCCGTGAACGCGGCCGGTGTCCCGTCGACCAGGGCCACCGTGCTCAGCTCGTGGTCGAGCAGCGGATGGCGCCAGGTCGAGTCCAGCCACTCCTCGAAGTCGTCGAGCTCGGCGTCGAGATCGCCGGGCTCGTCCGCCGTGCACTCCGCGTCGAGCTCGAACATCGGCCGCGGGTCGTCCGCCCAGGCCGACACCGGTACGAGCTCGACGTCCGCCGGGAGCTCCGGCTGCGGCGGCAGCGAGCCGTTCGCCAGGTCCAGGCGCAGAAAGTGCGCCGAGCGGCTGGCGCGATAACCGCGGCGCTCGGCGAAGGAACGGTTCGTCACCTCGTCGAGCACCCACGCATGGACCCTGTCGGCCCCGGCGCCCGCGACATACTCCTCCGCCGTACGCAGCACGAGGGCGCCCACCCCGTGCCCGCGGTGCTCCGGATGCACGTAGACATTCGCGAAGGCCTGCCCGGGAGTGCTTGCCTCGTGAGCGATCCCGGCCTCGGCTCGCGCCACGATCTCACCGCCCCGTTCGGCGACGAAGAGCTGATAGCGACTCGCGGGCACGGCGTGGGAGGTGTCCCACAGGGTCGCCTCGGGCGTGGTCACCATGAACGGGAGGGCGGCGCGGAGTACTTCGGCGGATGCCGAGGCGTCCTCGGGGCGGAAAGCACGGACGATGACGGTCATGGTCACGGACGTTACGTGGCACGCGGGAGGCGCGCCTCCCAATTACGGCGCGGTAGGTATACGGGACTTCGCCCTAGGTATGCGGAGCGTGGACCGCCGCAACGGGCCCCGTACCCGTACGGGGACGCGTCCTGCCTGCCACAATCGGGCCCGTGACTTTGAAGCTCCGTATCGACCAGGGCGCAGCCGAGGCGCCGTATGAGCAAGTGCGCGCCCAGATCTCCGCGCAGGCACGTTCGGGAGCGCTGCCGGTGGGCTACAAGCTGCCGACCGTACGCGGTCTCGCCGAGACGCTCTCCCTCGCCGCGAACACGGTCGCCAAGGCGTACAAGGCCCTCGAGGCCGATGGCGTGATCGAGACCCGCGGACGCAACGGCACCTTCGTCGCGGCCGCCGGCGGAGCGGCCGAGCAGAAGGCCGCCGAAGCGGCCGCCGCCTACGCGGCCCAGGCCCGACGGCTCGGACTCGACCGGGAGGCGGCGCTCGGGGCGGGCCAGGGCGCGGTGCGGGCGGCGGATTCCTGAGGTCTCCCCCCCTGCGGGACGTCCTTACAGGTACAGCCCCGCATCCGCCCCGCCCCGCGGCTCGGGCACCGAGGTCGGAGACACCCCGCGCCGCAGCGCGTACAGCTCGGCGAGCGTCGCGCCCTCGCGGCCGACGGCCGACGCGGCGTCCGGGAAGTCCGCACCCAGCCAGTCCAGGGACTCGCGCCGGGTCAGAGCGCCGACCTCGATCCGGGCGAGACAGCGGCCGGGCCGGACGACCGCCGGGTGCAGCCGCTCCAGGTCCTCGTTGGTGGTGACGCCGACGAGGACATTGCGGCCCTGGCCGAGCAGTCCGTCCGTGAGATTCAGCAGCCGGGACAGGGCCTGGCCCGCGGTGTGCTTGGCCTCGCCGCGGATCAGCTCGTCGCAGTCCTCGAGCAGCAGCAGCCGCCAGCGGCCCTTGCCCGCGCCGTCCTCCTCGCCGATCGCGATGTCCATCAGGTAGCCGACATCGTTGAACAGACGCTCGGGGTCGAGCACGCAGTCCACCTGGCACCAGTCCCGCCACGAGCGGGCGAGCGTGCGCAGCGCCGAGGTCTTGCCCGTACCGGGCGGACCGTGCAGGAGAAGCAGCCGGCCCGCGATGTCCTCGGGCGTGGTCTTCATCAGCCGGTCCATCGCATCGGACACCGAGGCCGTGTAGTTGGGCCGCACCTCGTCCCATGTACCGGCGGAGATCTGCCGCGTCGTGCGGTACGGGCCACGGCGGGGCGATACGTACCAGAAGCCCATCGTGACGTTGTCCGGCTGGGGTTCGGGCTCGTCCGCCGCGTCGTCGGTGACCTGCTTGAGGACACGTTCGGCGAGTTCGGCCGAGGTGGCGGTCACCGTCACGTCGGCGCCGCGGCTCCAGCGCGAGATGAGGAGCGTCCAGCCGTCGCCCTCCGCGAGGGTCGCCGAGCGGTCGTCGTCACGGACCGCGCGCAGCACCTTCGCGCCGGACGGCACCAGATCCAGGCCTGCCTTGACGCGCTCGATGGACACAGCGTGCGAGTACGGCTGCTCGCCCACGGCGAACCGGGCGAGGAACAGCGCGTCCACGACATCCGACGGTGAGTCGTTGTCGTCCATGTTCAGCCTGATCGGCAGGGCCTGCCGGGGGTCCTTTTCGGGCATGCGGTACATGATCCGTCACGAGGGGCCCCTGCGCACGGAATTTCCGGCGCCGTCCCACCGGCCCGGTGCTCTGAACGGGTGTGTTACACACCCGTGGCACCGGAGCCTGTCATTCCGTCAACCGGCCCGATTACCCTTGCCCGTTGATGGGACGTCATGGGTGGAAATCGGGGGCACGGCGGTGGCGGCTCACCGCGTTGCTCGGCGTGGGTCTGGCGGCACTGGCGCTGGTCCTGACGCTCAGCAACCTGCCCGACGGCAAGGGTTCGACCGCCGGTACGACGACCGACGGCGACAAGGTGTGGGGTTCTCCCACGATCCCCACCGAACGGCCCGAGGCCGAGCTCGGCTGGGGTTTCACGCACACCGAGCACAGCGCGGACGAGGGGGAGGACGGCGCGGTCGAGCGCGCCGAGAAGACCCTCACCGGACCGCGCCTGCCGCAGCTGCAGCACATCATGGGCTGGGGCTCGGACAACCCCGAACCCTCGCCGGGCCGTTACCGGTTCGGTGAGATGGACGCGCGCATGGACTTCATCCGCGCCACCGGCAGCACCCCCGTGGTGACCCTGTGCTGCGCCCCGGACTGGATGAAGGGCGGCAAGGCCGGTGTCGACAACACCGACTGGGACCGGCTCGAGACCCCGCCCGACCCCCGGCACTTCAAGGACTTCGCCAAGCTCGCCGCGACCGTGGCCAAGCGCTATCCGGATGTACGGCACTTCATCGTCTGGAACGAGTTCAAGGGGTTCTGGAACGACGCCGAGGAACGCTGGGACTACGAGGGCTACACCCAGCTGTACAACCTGGTGTACCGCGAGCTGAAGAAGGTCAACAAGGACATTCTCGTCGGTGGCCCGTACCTGGTGATGGACAGTCTCAACCCGCGCCAGAGCGAGAACGCCTCCGACGAGCTCAAGGGTGACTGGGGCAGCGCGGACCAGCGGGTGCTCGACGCCTTCGACTACTGGAACGAGCACAAGACCGGTGCCGACTTCGTGGTCGTGGACGGCTCCAGCTACACCGCCGACGACGAGCTGATCCCCGACGAGTTCGCCGCCACCGATAAGTTCACCGACGTGAGCGAGTGGGTGCGGGAGCGTTCCGACGGGCTGCCGCTGTGGTGGGCCGAGTACTACGTCGAGCCGGGCGACCACAACGACAACCGCGACGACTGGGCCGAGCCGCACCGCGTCGCCGTGCAGGCCGCCGGCCTGATCGCGATGGCGCGGGGCGGCACGACCACGGCGTTCTACTGGAACCCGCAAAAGCGCGGCAAGGACTGCGCCGGCTGTCTGTGGACCTCCACCGAACTGGACGACGGCGGCGCCGAGTTGCCGATGCTCGGCCTGCTCGAGCGCTTCCACAAGGAGTTCCCGCCCGGCACGTCGTACGAGGACGTCACCGTCTCGCCCGAGGGCTCGGCGGTCCGCGTCCTCGCCGACGACAAGGCGCTCCTGGTGGTGAACACCGTCGACCGCCCCACGCAGGTGACGGTCGCACAGCTGTGGCCACAGCTAGGGCCTGTCTCCTTGATCCCCGCGGGCGCGCGGGGGATCAAGGAGACAGGTCCTAGGCCAGCGTCAGGAACCGCTGCACCAGTGAGGCGAGCAGCACCGCGAGCAGCGGCAGCGAGAACCAGTACGTCGACTGCAGCCACTGCAGCTGCCGTACGCTCGGCGGCGACGCCACCCGTACCACCTCGCGGACAGCGAGCAGGGCGATCAGCGCGATCGCCGCGAGCGCACCCACCACCGACCAGGGCGTCCAGGTGACCTGGGGGCCGATCGGACCCGGATCCGCCTTCTTGACCTCGTCGTCCGGCTGCTGGCGCAGCGTGTACAGCGTGGCGTCCGCGTTGCTGTACGCGCGTTTCAGTTCGGGCCGGTCGTCGAGGTTGTGCATCAGTCGCTTGTCCCAGTTGCGGGGATAGCCGCCGTCCAGGTTGAGCGTGGTGGTCTGGCCGCGGTTCACCATCAGATACGAGTTGGGCCCGGCGTCCCTGAGCGACTTGATCAGCGAGCCCACGAGGACCGGGTCGAGCGGCGCGAGGGTGGGCTTGTACTCGACCTTCTCCATGTCCCGCTTGCCCCAAGGGGCCGCCGGCGTCACGTTGTTGACCTCGTCGTCGGTGAGCCAGAGCAGCCGTACCGTCGGATCCGAGTGGTCGTACACGTACTCCATCGCCGCGACCTCGCCCGGCCTGACCCGCTCGAAGGGCTCATTGCCCCAGCGGGCGATCAGGAACCCGCCGACCAGGAGCAGGCCCGCCATCAGGGCCGCGAGCGGCGCGAGCGAGACCCGGTCGCGGTCGCGTTCCTGCGCGGTGATGCCGGTGCGCGGGAACAGGGCGAGACCGGCGAGCAGCGCCGCACCCGGCAGCGCGAACATGAACACGCGCAGCGCCATCTCGCCGCCGTACGACTGCATGCCGAACCCGAGGAACGGCACGAAGGTCAGGATCACCAGCGAACGTTCCGCGTACTGGTATCCGCGCCGGCGCCACCAGCCCCATACGGCGAGCGCCATGACGAGGCCGGCCAGGCCCACCCGCGAGTAGAGGACGAGCTGATGGATCGAGCTGCCGCCCTCGATCCGCCCGCCGACGGACGAGGTGACATTGCCGCCCACGCCGCCGACGCCGCCGAACAGCTCCTCGAAGTGCCCCGACCAGTAGGGCTCGGCGAGGAAGCCGATCCAGACCACGACGAGGATGCCGAAGAGGATCGGCAGGCCGCGCAGCTCGGAGCGGCCGAAGACGACCAGGGCGGCGATCACCCCGAGCATCACGAACGGGGTGAGCTGATGCGCCGGCACCGTGGCCGCGAACAGCGCTATCAGGACGAGGACCAGCGTCGCCCGCTGCCCGCGCGTGGTCTCGAGCACCTCGGCCTCGCCGGGGCGCCGCTTGGCCCAGAGCACTCTCGGCGCGCGGAACCAGACCAGCAGGATCGCCACGAAGGCGATGTAGAGCAGATAAGTGAAGCCCTGGGGCGAGAAGTAGTCCTGGCCCACCCAGCCGCTGAGCACGAAGATCCACACGCCCGCCCACTTGGCCCGCCAGCTCGCCCGCATGGAGCGGATGAGCAGGAACATCGGGGCGAGATAGGCGAGTTGGACGACCATCGGCCACCAGCGGATGACCTCGCGCATATCGCTCACGCCGCAGGCCTCGGCGATGAACGTGGCCGCGGCGAAGAAGCCCGGCCAGCTCCAGCGCGCGTCGAGGTCGGGGACGGCGGAGCCGGTGCGGTCGATGTACTCCATGAAGCCCAGGTGCTGCCACGCCGTCGCGAACCGCGGCTCAGCCTCGATGACCGCGGGCAGTGCGTGCAGCGAGACGAGCGTGCCCAGCAACGCGAGGGTGAGCAGCAGCCGGTGCGGCCGCTCGTGCCAGAGCAGCGACGCGAAGGTGACCACGAGCAGCGCCGCGCCGAAGAGGGTCGCTGGCGGCAGCACGGAGATCAGCCCGAGCCCGTTCATGGCGTCGAGATCCGCGTCGTCCATGCCGAGTACCGGCACCCAGTACAGGCCGAGCGCGACGATCAGGAGCAGCCCGAGCCCGTACGAGCGGGAGACGGGTGCCGGCGCGGCCACGGCGCCGCGCGGCGGCTCGGGCGGCTCGGCGGCGGGGCTCGACGGCGTCAGCGCCCGCGCCCGCGGTACGGCCGAGGAACTCGCCACCACCGACGGGAACTTGGACCGCTGCTCCCGCGCCACCGGCGTCCGCTCGGCGCCCGGTTCCTCGCTCGCCTCCCGCGACGGCTCGGACGCGGCGGGGGGCGCCGCGGGCGGGGGTGGTGTGGGCGGCGGGGGGGGCGGGCGCGGGGGGGGGGCCGCCGGGGGCGGCCGCGGCCAGGTGGGGCGGTGGTCGCCGGGGTCGGACGGGGGCGTGGGCGGTGCGTCGCTGTCGCGCGGTGCGTCGTCGGGCTCGTCGTCCGCTCCGTCGCGGGGGTCGGCCGCCTCGTCGGTGGGCGGGGCGTCGGCAGGTGACGTGTCGACAGGCGAGGCGCCGGACGGCGGTTCGGTGGTGGGTGACGTGCCGGACGGCGGTTCGTCTGCGGGTGACGTGCTGGAAGACGCCCCGTCGGCAGGCGACTTGAGGGTCGGGGCCTCGTCGGCAGGTCGCTCGAAGGCGGTCCGGGGATCGGCGGGTCGCTTGTCCAGGGGCCGTTCGTCCGCGGGCTCATCCTTCGAGGACGCTTCCTTCGAGGCCGTCTCCTTCGAGGACGCCTCCTTCGAGACTGCTCCCTCCGAGGGCTTGGCGCCCTCGGACGCGTCGACTCGTACCGTGACGGCATTCCCATCCCGTACGGCCGGAACACTCCCACCTCGTACGGCTGGAACGTCCCCATCCCGTACGGCCGGAGCGTCCCCGTCCCGTACGGCCGGAACCTCCCCACCCCGTACGACCGGAGCGTCCACCACCGCGTCCTCGGCCATGTGCTCGTCCTCCGTCCGATCGGTCCCGGCCGGGGGTTCCTCCGTACCGCCCCCGTCACCGGCCACCGCCTTCGCCGCCCACGAGGGGCCGCCGCCCGCGTCCACGGGCGTGGGCCGCATGCGCTGATGCGGGGCGCGCGGTGCCTCGGGCACGACGATCGGCAGACCACCCGCGGGCGTCCCCGGGCCGGGACGTACGTCCGGGCGGCGGTCCAAGTGGTCGAAGTCCACCGGGAGTCCGAGCTGCAGTGTCTCCGCGTCGAGCGCCGCACGCAGCGCCCAGGTGGGCCGCCGCACCAGCGGGCCCAGCATCATCGTGGTCTCGCCGGACGGCGCACCGGCACCGGAGAGGTCACCGACGGCCGTCACCGGTTCGGGCGCCCGCACGGGCGGGGCGCCGCGCACGACCCCGTACAGCCTGACGGCGGAGATCGAACCGATCACCGCGAGGCTGCAGACTTCCGCGACACCGGCGCCGGTGAGCCCCATGCGCGGAAGGAGCACCAGCGTGACACCGAGCACCAGGACGCACAGCGCGCCCTGCAGATAGGCGAGTGGTGAGGTGCGGCTCTGGGCGCGCAGGACCGCGAAGTAGGTCTCGATGATCACGCGGAGCAGCGCACCGACCGCGAACCAGCGCAGTAGGGGAGTGGCCGCGTCGGCGTACCCGCTGCCGAAGACCGCCAGGATGTAGGGCGCCCCGAAGAACAGGATCGCGCAGACCGGCAGCATGATCCGCGCCATTCGCTTCAGCGCGGCACGGCAGTTGGCGGCCAGCTGGGTCGGATCATGGGCGCCCTCGACGGTCAGCGAGGCGCCCATGTTGATGGCGAGCAGATTGACTGTGCCGCCTATCGTCGTGGCGATGTAGAAGTACGCGTTGTCCGCCGAGCTGACCTGCGCCGCGACGATCACCGGGATCAGGTAGACGACAGCGAGCGAGAACAGCGAGCCGGTGTAGTCGCCGGCCAGGAAGCGCCCCATCTCGCGCAGCGACGGTGGCTGGACGGTGTCCTTGGTGGCCTGCGTGTGCTTGGGCACAAGGCGCCGGAACACCAGCCAGCCGAGCGGCAGCACCGACACCGCGATGGCCGCGACCCAGGAGACGAACACGCCGGCCGTCGGGATCGCCGCCGCGAACGCGACCAGGAGCACCAGCTTGACGATGGAGAACACGGTGTTGCCCACCGGCACCCACAGCGCACTGCGCAGCCCCGTGAGCACCCCGTCCTGCAGCGTGAGCAGCGACCACGCGACGACGGCGACCAGGAAGCCCAGACCCGGCCACGGCCCGTCGAGGAAGGCGAACGAGGGCCCCCACAGGTCGAGCGTCAGCAGGAAGATCCCCGCGGCGAACGCCACCGCCAGCGAACTGCCCGCGTACGTACGGAGGATGAGCTTGCCGGTCGTGCGGCCCGCGACCGGGATGAACCGCGCCATGGCTCCGGTGAGCGTGAGCGCGGCGAGTCCGGCGATCAGTTTCATCGCCGCGATCGCCGCCGAGCCCTGGCCGACCGCCGCGTCCGAGTAGTAGCGGGCGGCGGCCAGCCAGAAGCCCAGGCCGAGCACGGCGGAGATCCCGGTGTTCAGCATCAGCGCATAGGCGTTGCGGAACAGCGGACTGCCGCCGCCCGAGGGCAGCTTGAGTCTGCGCCCGTCGGGCTGCCGCGGTCGCCCGGGCGTCCGGTTCACCTCGGAGGCCGCCTGGGCGGTGGACGTGTCAGACACGGGTGAGGCCGGCCTTTCGGCGGAGCTTGCGGGTTCTTCGGACGAGGGCGTACCCCTTGGTCAACGCACGGTCCTTCGCGAAGGTCCGGGCCACACCCCGGCCCTCCACGGAGCGCGCGAATTCCTCGGCCGTGGTGCCGCGGCGCACGGTGAGCCGCCGCAGCGCGTACGGGCCCTGCGGGCGGCGCGCAAGGCGGTTGCCGACCGCGAGTGCCTGCCCGTAGCCGCTGGCGCGCACGAGCCTGCGTACCGCGGCATCCGAGTAGCCGTAGGGATACGCGAACGAGTCCGGCCTGCTGCCCGTCTCGTCGCCGACGATCTCGCGGCAGCGAAGCAGCTCGAACCGCAGGGCGTCCTCGGCCAGTTGGTCGAGCTGGGGATGGGTGTGGCTGTGCCCGCCTATCTCGATGCCCGCCTGCGCGAGGGCCCTGACCTGCTGCCAGTCCAGCATGGTGTCGAGCGCGCCGCCGGTGTCGTACGAGCCGCGCAGCCAGCCGGTCGTGACGAACACCGTGGCCGTGAAGTCATGCCGGGCCAGGACGGGCAACGCATGCCCGTGCACACCTGCGTAGCCGTCGTCGAAGGTGATGAGGACGGGTTTGGGCGGCAGCGGTTTCCCCTCGCGCCAGGCGAGGGCGAGCCGCGCCGTGCTGACGGGGGTGAAACCGCCTGCCGCCAGGACGTCCATCTGCTCCGCGAACGCCTCCGGTGCGACGGACAGATCGCGGGTCGCGGGCGCGGGTGCGTGCGCGACCGCGTGATACATCAGTATCGGTACAGCCTGGCTGTTCATCCCGCGGCCCCCTGACCGTCCGCGTCCCCACGTCTCATGCCGCGGCCTCCTCCCCGCCGCCGTCACGCGGCGTGGGCGTGGAGATCTCGGCCCCGCGGAAGGACCCTTCCCCAAGCTCTCGGCTTCGCTCGAGCAGGGGATACCCCATTCCCCTGCGGGCCCGAACGCTCCCGAGTACGTACCCACCGGCGGCCGCGGCCACTCCGGCCACAATCGCCCCCGCCCGCCCGGCGCCCCCGCGCCGGCCGAGCACCGCGTCGCGCAGCCCGCGCGCGACGCCCGCGGGCAGGACGCGGGTGGTGTAGCGACGCTCGGACTCGAGTCCCTTGTCGCTGCCCACACTTCGCGCCACCAGAGCTTTCGACAAGCCCTCCGCGTACGTACGGGTGCGGAAGTAGCCAAAGCGCTCGCGGACTTCGGGCACCCGGTGGTGGATCACCGCGCGGTCGTCGATGAGCAGCACGGCCTCGGGCATCGCCCGCGTGAGGCGGATGCACAGCTCCGTCTCCTCGCAGCCGAGCGGCCGTTTGTCGCCGTCGCGGCCGATGCCGGTCGCGAAACCGCCCGCGACCGAGAAGGCCTCCCGCCGGAACGAGGCATTGCCGCCCAGGACGTTGCGCACCCGCACCAGACCCTCGGGCAGCCCCTTGTACGTGCAGCCCACGACCCAGTCGAACTCGGCCGGAAACCAGTCGGGCCTGCGCCCCGACGCCCAGATGGGCATGGTGCGCCCGCCGACCGCCATCACGTCCGGATCGTCGTACGCCTCGGCGAAGTGCAGCAGCCACTCGCGCTCGGCCACCGCGTCGTCGTCGAGGAAGGCGATCACCTCGCCGTGCGACGCGGCGATGCCGGTGTTGCGGCCCGCGGACAGGCCGCGGGGGCCCGCGTTCGCGAGCACCCGCACCTCCACAGCGTCCTTGGGGGACTCCTTGTACTCCTTGGTGAGCCGGTCGAGGAGCGCCTCGTTGTGATCCACCACGAGAAGCGTCTCCAGGGCCGGCCTGGACTGCGCGCGCACCGAGGCGACCGCTGCGAGGATGTCCTCCCAGCGGTCCTCGGTGTATACGCAGATCACCACGGAGATGCGTGGTTCGCTCAAGACCGTTCGCCCTTCTCGGAGCGGTCACCGCCGTGCCCGCGCACCTCGTTCAGGCCGACGAACTGGGCTCGCCTGCGCCGCTGTTGGCGGTCGGCGCGCTCCTTGAGGATCACCTTGAGCACCCTGATGCCGTCACGGACGGCGCGCAGGTTGCTCGCGCCGTGGATCCGTACGTACTCGTGGCTGGGGATCTCCTGGACCTTCAGGCCCGCCTTGACGACCCGTATGTTCATCAGGGTCTCCACCTCGAAGCCGGTGCAGTCGAGGTCGATCTTGTCCAGGCAGTAGCGCCAGAAGGCGTTGTAGCCGTAGCAGAGATCGGTGTAGCGGGCGCCGAACTTGCGGTTGACCACCGCGCACAGCGCCCAGTTGCCGAGCTTGCGGATCGGCGTCATGTCGTCGGTGCCGCCGCCGTTGGCGAAGCGCGAGCCCTTGGCGAAGTCGGCTCCGGAGACGAGCGCGGAGACATAGGACAGGATCTCGTGGCCGTCGGCCGAACCGTCCGCGTCGACCATCACGATGATGTCGCCGGTGCAGGCCGCGAAGCCGGTGATGAGGGCATCCCCCTTGCCCTTGCCGCGCTGTGTGACGACCTTGACGTCCGGCCAGAGTTTCTGGGCCACGGCGACGGTGTCATCCGTGGAATTGCCGTCGACCAGAACCACTTCATGGATCCAGTCGGGCAGCGTTTCGAAGACGTACGGGAGATTCTCCGCCTCATTCATGGCGGGGATCACCACACTCACCGGCGGTGCTATCGCGAGGTGAGTGGAGACCGGACGGTACTGGTCGGGTATGCGTCCGGCCCTTGTCGAGTGGCCGTTCTCGGACGGCGCGATTAATGGATCGTCACCCGGTACTGCCGGGCGCAGAAATGCACTCATGAGTCAGGTCCCTCTCGTCCGGTGGACGGCCCGCCCCCGGGCAGTCCGGATGAGTTTCCGGTTCGAAAGGGGGGTTCTCATCGTGAGGCATGACGGATCGAGCTCCCGGCACACCGGATGAGCTGGCTTGTGCTGCCGCGCGGCGCGTGATTCGGCAGTGTTGCGTTCACCGAGCACGGCACCCCCCTACCGCGCCCCGTACCGGTACCCATCGCGGCCCCTGGCCCTCCCCTGGTGCCGTAGTGCGTGATGGTCCGATGCGGGTGGATGTAAGACGGTATTGATGTTTGGGTCTGTATGGCAAGACCTGGAACGTGGTCCTACATTTTTTCCACTATTGCCGGAGTTTTCCGCTCCGCCCCTGTGTGAGCTGCGATCGGAAGCGTCCGGCTCTTTTGAGCAATTTGTCGGCCGATTCGAACCATTCCGGCCGGCTGTGCACGGTGTTGCGCAGCGCGCGGACGGGGGCGCGGCGCGCCCGATGTCCGTACGCCACCGGGTGACGACGGGTCACCCAGCCCTCGGACACGGTGAGTTCCCGTGTCTTGAGGGAGTCCTTGTATTCCTTCTGGCCCCGCCCGAGGTCGAGATACGCGATCCCTTCGGCGGCCGCGGCCTCGGCCATCCGCAAATGCAGCAGTAGGCCGGGCGAGTACTTCGCGAAGTCCGGGTCGTACGCGGGGAACCAGCACGCGAGCACACGCTCGGAGCGCAGTCCGAAGTGCGCGGCGACGGGCCGGCCGGCCGCGTACAGCACGGAGAGCTGAGCGGCGAAGGCGGCGGAGCGGGTGTGGAAGAGCCGCTCGACGAGCTCGTTGATCCATGGCTTGGCGAAGCGGTCGCTGCGGCCAGTCCTGCGGTACTGCGCCGACTTCCACTCCTTGAGCGTGCGCAGCGCTGCGGGATCGCGCTCGTCGTGCACATAACGCACCGCGGGGTGGTCGCGGTCGAGCTTGCGGCCCTTGGCGAGCGTCCGGCCCGTGAACTTCGGCGAGCGAGACCGAAGTTCGGCCAGATACGCCTCGTACCCCTGGTCGATGTCCATCACCGGTGAGGCGAAGTACCCCGTTCGGGTCGCTTCGAACGCGGGCTGCGGCTCCACCAGGTGGTCGTACTCCCAGACCGACAGGGAGCAGGCCTTCAGCAACTCCTGGGCGTCCCAGGTGAATCCGGGTGCGTGCACCACGCCCTGGCAGTCGGAGAGCCCGAGGCCCACCGCGCGGCCCACGCCGGCGGCCGTCCTCTCGTACGGGAAGAAGGCGACGGGTTCACCGGCCTCACGGGCCACGGCGATACGCACCCCGCGTCGGGAACGGCCCACCGCGAGCGCGAAGTCGGGGGACAGGAACGGATTGCCCAGACCCGGCAGACCGTGCAGATGCGCCTTGGACTGCATCGCGGTCCATGCCGCCCGGTCGGCGCTGGTCAGTTCGCCGGGGCGGTACACGCTGATGTCCATTTCTGTGGATCCGCCCTACGTCTCGGAGCTCTTCGTCGTACGTCGCAGATGTACGGGGTGCTTCCGGGTGAGCAGTGCGATTGCCCCGATCACGAGGGACAGTCCGCACACCGCGACCATGCCGCCACGCACCGACCACATGTGCATGGCCAGCATCGCTTGTGCCACAAGGAGGTTGAGTGCCGCTCCACCCATAAGGGACGCCACGATGCGCCCCCACGGTTGCAGCCCGTTCAAAGCGAGGGCGATGGCTCCGGATGGGGCGCCGAGCAGCAGCGCGAGAGTGAGTGGTCCGCGTAACGGAGAGTCGAGATCGCCGAAGGCGAGAATCGCGCCGAACACCACCACCGCGGTGGCCGCGCCGGCGAACAGCAGGGCCAAGTCGCCCGAGCGCGGGCGCTCCTGGGCCGCTCTGCCGTCTCCTGATGAGTTGTCGCTGTCGTTACTGATCGTCTGCATTGGCGACTTTGCCCCCCAGCGCGCCGGATGCCGGGCTTCACTTTGGACCGCGTCCCGACGGCCCGTCAAGACAGCGCGGGAGGTTGTGGTCTGTCTGTGTGTGAACCTCTCTGCGCGGAAAATTCATGGCATGCACACTCCCCGTGACAAATGAGGGCTGGTACGACAGTTGTGGCAGAGATCCTGCTAAGGGAGGTTCCATGAGACCAGCCCGTATCACGGCCTATGTCACGTCACTCCTCCTCGCTCTCGGGCTCGCCCTCACCGGTGCGGGTCCCGCGGCCGGTGCACAGGCGGCGGCGGAGCACTACGTGGCCCTCGGCGACTCCTACTCCTCGGGTGTCGGGGCCGGCAGTTACGACAGCGCGAGCGGCAACTGCAAGCGCAGCACGCGCGCCTATCCGCGGCTGTGGGCGAACGAGAACGCCCCGGCTTCCTTCCACTTCGACGCATGTTCGGGCGCCACCACGGACAATGTCCTCAACTCGCAACTCGGCCACCTGAGTTCGACGACCACCCTCGTCTCGATCTCGATCGGCGGCAACGACGCGGGCTTCGCCGATGTGATGACCACCTGCGTCCTGCAGTCGGAGAGCTCCTGCATCAACCGCATCAACCAGGCCAAGGCGTACGTCGACACGACCCTGCCGGGCCGGCTCGACAGCACCTACAACGCCATCCGCTCCCGGGCGTCCGCGGCCCACGTCGTGGTGCTCGGCTATCCCCGCTTCTACAAGCTGGGCGGCTCCTGCCTCGCCGGTCTCACGGAGAACGAGCGGGCCGCCATCAACTCCGCCGCCGACCATCTGAACGCCGCCACCGCAAAGCGCGCCGCCGACCACGGCTTCACCTGGGCATCCGTGGTGCCCGCCTTCACCGGCCATGAGATCTGCTCCGGCAGTCCCTGGCTGCACAGCGTGAAGTGGACCAACATCGGCGAGTCCTACCACCCGACGGCCTCCGGGCAGTCGGGCGGCTATCTCCCCACGTTCAGGGCCGTCGCGTAAGGCCCGACCGCTGCTCAGCGTTGGGTGTGTACGTGCCCCCGCCGCCGCTGTCGGTCGGGGGCACGTCCTCGCACGTGATCGTGTACGAGACCGTGTCCGACTGCGCGGTCACGGGCTTACGGACTTCGACCTTGAGCGTCCCCTCGTAAGCGCCCTCGGAGGGGTGGGCCACCTCGACGTGGTTGATCTCCTGTGTCTTGGTGTCGGAGAACTCGAGGCTCTTCCAGCCGGCGTCCGTGGTGCCGCCGGGCTCGGCCACCCACCGGTATTGGACGGTCACGGGCACGCTGCCCACGGTGAACGTCGCGGTGAAGTGCGGATAGTCGGCGTCGGCCGGCGGACAGGTGCCGGTGTAGTCGTCGTTGGTGCGCTCCAGGGTCACGGTCACGGAGTGGTCGGGGGGCGGGGTGGTCGTCTTGTCGCCGCCACCGCCGCTGCCGTTGTCGCCCCCGTTGTCGCCCCCGTCGCCCCCGCCGGTGTCGTCGCTCGACGGCTCTTCGGTGCCGGGGCCGCCGCTGCCCGCACTGTCGGTGGAGCCTCCGTCGCTTCCCTGTGAGGTGCCGCCCTGCGAACCCCCGCTCGAACCCCCGCCGTTGTCCCGGTTCAGCAGGGTGTACGCGAGTCCGCCGAGCGCGAGCAGCAGCGCGGCGATCCCGGCCACCAGTACGAGGGCCGCGCGGCGCGGACGGCCGCCGGACGGGGCCGTGGTCATGCCGGCGCTCGTCGTGGCGGCGGAGGAGGCCAGCGGGACGGAGGCGTACGGAGTGGTCGGCTCGCGCAACGGCGGCGGGGGACTGGGCGCCGCGACCGTCGGCATGTACGGGATCTGGGAGCCCGTGGTGGGCCGGCCGCCGGCGCCGACGATCCGCAGATCCCGTTCCGCGTCGGCCGCGGAGAGCCGTTCGGCCGGATCCTTGCGGAGCAGTCCCTGGATGACCGGGGCCAGGGCTCCGGCCCGCCGAGGCGGCGGCAGCTCCTCGTCGACCACGGCACGCAGCGTCGACAGCGGGGTGTCCTGACGGAACGGCGAGTGGCCCTCCACGGCCGCGTACAGGAGCACGCCCAGGGACCAGAGGTCCGACTCGGGGCCCGGTGTGCGGCCCAACGCCCGTTCGGGCGCGAGGAATTCGGGCGAGCCGATCACTTCGCCGGTAATGGTGAGCGCGGAACTGCCCTCGACCATCGCGATACCGAAGTCGGTGAGGACCACCCGGCCGTCGTTGGAGAGCAGCACATTGCCGGGCTTCACATCGCGGTGCAGTACTCCCGCCTCGTGCGCGGCACGCAGCGCGCCGAGGATGTCGGCGCCGATGTGCGCGGCGCGCTGCGGCGGCATCGGGCCCTCGGCGTCCAGGACGTCGGAGAGCGAGAGCCCCCGGACCAGCTCCATCACGATCCAGGGGCGGTGGTCCTGCATCGCCACGTCATAGACGGTGACGACCCCGCGGTGCGAGATCCGGGCCGCGGCCCAGGCCTCGCGCTCGAGCCGCGCGTACATCCGCTCGACGTCCCGCGTGGGCAGTCCGGCGGGTGCGCGGACCTCCTTGACGGCCACCTCGCGGTGCAGCACCTCGTCGCGCGCCCGCCACACCGTGCCCATGCCGCCTTCGCCGAGCCGGCCGAGCAGCCGGTAGCGGCCGGCGATCAGCGGCTGTTCCCCTGCGCCGCCTGCTGTAGCGCCCGGCACATCACTCATGGGTGACCCCCCATCCGCAGCCGAGCCAATCCACCCCAAACTAGCTCAACCAAGCGCAGTTGCCGCCCCCTTGAGCATCAATCCACACACGAGGGCGAAGACCGGCAGACACTCATGAAGGCCGCACGGTGTGCGACGGCAGTGAGACGCCGCGCCCCGGAGCGCCGGTTCCGCGGCGAACGCGGGGGGCGACCGCGTGGGCGAACGCGAGGGCGACCGCGCCCCGGAGCGCAGCCGCCGCCCGCGCCGGTTCACGCGCCGCCGAGCCGGTCGAGCACCGCACGCGCGTGCCGCGCGCCGACCGGCGAGAACCCCGGATCCAGGTCCAGGGCCGCCGTCAGGGAGCGCCGGGCCTCGGCATCCTTGCCGAGCGCGGCCTCGATGACCCCGCGGTGGTAGCGCAGCTCCGCGTCGGGCAGTCCCGTGGCCGTGGCCCTGCGGGCGTGGGCAAGCGCCTCGTCCGAGCGGCCGTCGGCGTGCAGCGCCCACGCGAGAGCGTCCGCGGTGTGCACGGTGCGGCGGCGCTGCCACTCGGCGAGCGCCGCGGACACGGCCGCCTTCCCGTCGCCGCGGGCGGCGGCCATGTGCGCCGTTTCGAGGTCCATGTTCACCCCGCGCACACGCTCCTGCGCGACCTGCTCCGCGGCCAGCGCGTACTGTTCGCGCGCCGCCTCCTTGCGCCCGGTCACCTCGTACAGCTCCCCGAGCAGTTCCACCGCCCCGGTCAGCGGGGTCTTCCGTACGAGCTCGCGCAGATCCCGTACCGCGGCGTCGAGCTGGCCGAGTGCCGCCTTCGCCCGTGCCCGCCCCTCCAGGGCCGGCGGATGGCCGGGGGCGGCCGTGAGCGCGGTGGCGTAGTGGCGCAGGGCGGTGCGGTAGTCGCCCTGGTGGCGGGCGAGTTGGCCGAGCTCCGTCGCCACGTACGCGCGGTCCGCCGGTGAGGTCGCCGAGGCGAGCGCGCGGGTGAGGACTTCGCGTGCCCGCCCGGTCTCGCCGCGCAGTTCGAGGACGTACGCGTACCGCGTGAAGACCGGGATGCCGGGCTTGCGGGAGTCCGCCTCCCGCGCCGCCTTCCAGGCCGCCGGGTAGCGCCCGAGTTCGACGAGTGCGTCGATGTGCAGGGCCAGCGCCCGCTCGTTGTACGGATTGGCGGCCAGCGTCTCCCGTACGAGACGCAGGGCGCCCGTGAAGTCATGGCGTGCGGCCGCGAGAGCCGCCTGGCCGGCGAGGGCCACGTCATAGCCGGGCCGCAGTTCGAGGGAGCGGGCCAGGGCCTGTTGGGCGAGCGGGTAGCGGGTCGGGTCGCCCTTGACGCGGGCCTGTTCCACGTAGCCCGTGCCGAGCGCGGCCCAGCCGGCGAAGTCCTTGGGCTGCGTGGCCAGTTGGGCCTTGAGCGCGGTCACGGACCGGTCGAGGTCGTCCCCGCCGAGCCGTGCCGGATCCGCCACCGCTGTCCGCGCGGGCGCGGGGGACGGTGAGGAGTCGACGGTCAGCGAGCCGACCGTGAGGGCGCAGGCGAGCACGACCACCGCGCCCACCGACTTGCCGAACTTACTGGGAGCCATGGCCCCGTCCCTTCAGGAAAGACAGTGGTGGGCGTGGCCCGCTCGGGGGGAGCACGAGCGGGCCACGCCGGTCGAGGAGGGGGCAGATCACCCCGCGGCGCATCCGCCACCAGGCGAGCCCGAGCCCGACGAGCAGCACACCCGCACCAGCCGCGGCGGCCGAGGCGATGAGCACCGCAGAGTCGTCGCCGCCGGCCGAACCGGCCGGTGTCGTCCCGCCGTTTAGGGCGGTGCGCGGCGAGGAGCCGGCGCTCTTGTCGGCCGTGTCTCCGCGCGAGCCCGAGGTGGGCAGCGCCACGTACGGGAAGGAGTCGCCGAACTTCATGTCGTTGGCGTCGACCGCGTCGCCCAGATCGTTCTTCTGGCCGACCAGTTCGCCCTCGACGACCTGCAGCGAGATGTCCACCACGTCGTCGGCGAGCCGACGCCCGTTGGGGTAGCCCGCGTTGTCGCCGTCGAGCACCCCGAGCCGCTTGGGATCGGCGGACGGCGGGATCGAGGTGTTGAGGCGCAGGGCTTCGGCGGGCCGCACGTTCGGCGGCATGTTGAGGCCCTTGACGCCGGTCAGGAACACCGACACCAGGTCGTTGCGGGGCTCGGCCGGAGCCTTGATCTTGTAGATCGACTCGATCAGCCCGGGCAGTTCGGGCTTGGTGACGTATGGCAGGAAGTCCGCGTCGTTCCAGGGCGAGGACGCGTTGAACTTGTCCTTGTCCTTCATCGGCACGACGACCTCGTTGACCAGCGGCATCCCGAGCCGGGACACCTGGGTCCACTTGCCGCTCGCGTTCTTTCGGCTGGTCGTCGACCACACCGAGACCACCGGCTGCTTCTTGGACCGCACGAGCTTCGCGGTCGGCACCTGCAGGGCGACCGTGTTGACGTTGTAGCCCTTGAGCGTGTCCCGGCCGACCTCCGAGAGATCACCGCCGTACAGGAGGTCGAAGACCCTCAGGTCCAGGAAGAACGGGTCGTCCGCCTGGCCCACGTACGAGGTCGATCCGTCGCCGAGCTGCCGGGTCGCCTGGTCGCGCAGCTTCTTGTAGTTCGGCATCGACGCCTTGCCGACGTTCGACGGCGCGATCGGCAGATCGTCCGCGATCTTCGTCGTCGACACGATCTTCTGCTTGTCCAGCTTCAGTACGTCGATGTCGTACGTCTGGTTCACGTTCAGGTCGGGATCGTCGAGCGAGGTCACCGGGCCCGTGTTGTACAGGAAGGTGTCGCCGTTCCTGATCTTGGTGTTGAAGGTCCAGCGGTACAGCAGATCGCCCTGTGCGTCGCCGTCGCTGTCTATGTGGATGTCGTAGCGGCCGTCCTCGGGGAACGGGTAGAAGTTCGGGCCGCCCGCGGGCTCCTCGAACGGCACCCAGTTCGCCACGAGCGTGGTGGTGTCCGGCCTGTCGGGGCTCACGAACGCGTACACGTCCGTGTTGTCGTACTCGGGCTGCCCCGAGATCAGCGGCGCCTCACGGTGGCTGGAGGCCCGGGCCTGCCCCGGTTCGAGCAGGCTCACACCGGCGGCCGCGAGTCCCCCGGCCGCCAACGCACCACAGAGCAGAGCGGCCAGGGACCTGGGCCCCGGCACGCTCCCGGTGAGTGCTGTCATCGCGTCCGTCCTCTTGGTCGGGCCCCGTGCCGAGCGGTGCGGGGCGTTCCGTCGGAGGCCATTCGGGGCCCGGGGCGCGGCGGATTGGCCCGGGACACATCCGTGACAAAACCGGGCGGCGCCCGAGGGAGGAGGTGGAAGTCCCTGCGCGGGAAAGCCATCCGCTCCCCGCCCGGTGACGAATCAGCGGGACGGGACGACGCCGGACGAGGCCTGGGGGAGCACATGGCGACGAGCACGCGAGGCAGGGACCGCATGGGGGCGGACGCGTTGCTGCCGAAGGTGGCGCAGGGCGACCAGGCAGCTTTCGAGGACCTGTACGGCCTGGTGTCGGGCCAGGTCTACGGCCTCGTGCGGCGGGTGCTGCGCGACCCGGCCCAGTCCGAGGAGGTGGCTCAGGAGGTGCTGCTCGAACTGTGGCGCAGCGCCGGGCGGTTCGATCCCGAGCGGGGCAGCGCACTCGCCTGGATCCTCACCCTCGCCCATCGCCGCGCCGTCGACCGGGTGCGTGCCGCACGGGCAGCGAGCGACCGCGAGGAGCGGGTGGCCCGCCGTGCGCAGACGCCCGCGTTCGACCACGTCGCCGAAGAGGTCGAGGCCGGTCTCGAACGCGAGTGGGTACGCCGCTGCCTCGACCGGCTGACCGCACTGCAGCGCCAGTCCGTGACGCTCGCCTACTACGACGGCTATACGTACCGCGAGGTCGCCCACCGTCTGTCCGTGCCGCTGGGCACGGTGAAGACCCGTATGCGGGACGGGCTGACGCGGCTGCGGGAGTGCCTGGGCGGAGACGTCGCATGAACCTGTTCGCCGGGCCGCGTTCGCTGGCCGGCCCCTACGCCCTGGACGCGCTGGACGGCCGCGAACTGCGCCGGTTCGAGCGTCATCTGGCCCGCTGCGCCGCCTGCCGGGAGCAGGTGCGCGCCCTGCGGACGGACACGCTCCGGCTCGCCCGGGCCGCCTCGGGCACGGCTCCGGAAGGAATGCGGGACCGGGTCCTGACCGCCGTACGCACCATGGAACAGGAACCTTCGCCGCAGCGGCCCGCACCGCGGTTCACCCTGCGCCCGGCACCCGTCGCCGCCGCGGCCGCGACGCTCGCCCTGATCGCCGCCGCTCTGCTGGGAGTCCAGCTCACTCGCACACAGGAGCGCCTCGACCGCGAACAGGCGCAGGCGCGTGCGATCGCACAGGTACTTGCGGCGCCGGATGCCCGTACGACGGGTGAACGATTTCCGGACGGCAGCGCGGTCGCGGTCGTGTCCTCACCGGAGCTCGGCCGGGCGGTGGTGACCGTCAGCGGACTCGGCGCACCACCACGTGGCAAAGATCACCAACTGTGGCTGACGGGAGCGGGAAACCCCCGGTCACTGGGGCTGCTCGACGGCGACGAACCCCTGGTCGCAAGGGACTTCCAAGGCCGTGCCACCGCACTCGCGGTCACCACCGAACCCGACGGCGGATCCTCTGTGCCGACCGGCAGGACGCTCGTGCAACTCGCCCTGGAATCAGACGTATTCGGGGAGTAATCGTCAACCTCCTTATCGTGCAGGTGAATCATGCGACCGGGATACACGAGTGTCATGAGGGGGCGATAGGGTTAACCTGCCCGGGCCGGGTGCCCTCGTATGGGTGGGGAGTGACATGGAACAGATAACAGTGCGCAGCAGGGCGCGAGTCCCTGCCATCACGTGTGGGAGCAGCGCGACCAGCTCGCGCCTCGACCGCCATCTCGCCGTGCTGGGCGGTCCCGCCGTCCCGCAGCGTGAGGTGGCCGAGGCGACGTCGCTGATGCGTGAGCTCACCTCGCGTGAGGTGCCGCGCGAGCGATCGAGCCGGGGTGCCAGGGTGCGCCGTGTCTCGCTGTTCGCGCCGCTGCGCAGGCTGACCCGCTCGCTCTTCGGCGGCCACTGAGCCGGCGGGCGTCCGGCGCGATCCGTCCCCGGGCTCTTGGAGCGGGGATGCCCACTGCCCGCGTCCGCGCGGGCAGTAGTCCACCTTTCGGCGCGGACCTGAGGTCCGTGCACTCGGCACGGGCCCCGGTCCGTGCACCGGCCCGCGCTCAGGCGATCACACCCTCCCGGCGCAGCGCTGCGATCTCGGCGTCCGACTTCCCCACGGCACGCAGCAGCGCCTCGGTGTGCTCCCCGAGCGCGGGCACGTCACCCAGCGCGGCCTGTGACCCCGGCAGGGTGATGGGCGGCAGCAGGGTCCGCAACGGCCCCACCGGTGACCCCACCTCCCGCCAGCGGTCACGTGCCGCGGGCTGCGGGTGCTCCGCCACCTCGGCGACGTCCCGCAGCCGCGCGCAGGCGATTCCCGCCGCATCGAGCCGCGCGATCGCCTCGTCCGCCGTCAGCTTCCCCAGCGCCTCGCCCACGAGCGCGTCCGTAGCGCCGCGGCGCGCGGTCCGCTCCGCATTCGTCGCGTACGCCGGATCGGTGCCCAGCTCCGGCTGGCGCAGGACCTGTTCGGCGAGGCGCCGCCACTCCCGGTCGTTCTGCACCGAGAGCAGCACGCGGGCGCCGTCCGCCGTCGGATAGGCGTCGTACGGAGCGATGACGGCGTGTGCGAGGCCCGTGCGCGCCGGGGGCGTGCCGCCGTGCATCGTGTGATGCAGCGGATGCCCCATCCACTCCGCGAGCGCCTCCAGCATCGAGATCTCCACCGGACCCCCACGCCCCGTGGTGCCCCGCCGCACCAAGGCGGCGAGCACACCCGAGAACGCGTACATGCCGGCCGCGATATCGGCCGCCGGAATCCCCGACTTGACGGGCTGCTCCGGGGTGCCGGTGACCGAGACGAGACCGGCCTCGCACTGGACGAGCATGTCGTACGCGCGCTTGTCCGCGTACGGGCCGCCGGCGCCGTATCCCGAGATGTCCACCGCGATCAGGCGGGGGTGCCCGGCGCAGAGCGCCGCCGCGTCGAGGCCGAGCCGGGCCGCCGCGCCCTGGGCGAGGTTCTGCACGAACACATCGGCCCCGGCCACGAGTCGGCGTACGACGGCGAGGCCGCGCGGGTCCTTGAGGTTCACCGCGAGGGACTCCTTGCCGCGGTTGGCCCACACGAAATGCGAGGCGAGACCGTGCGCGGCGGTGTCGTAACCGCGGGCGAAATCGCCGCCGTCGGGCCGCTCGACCTTGATCACGCGGGCGCCCAGGTCGGCGAGCTGACGGGTGGCGAAGGGGGCGGCGACGGCCTGTTCGACGGCGACGACCGTGATGCCGTCCAGGGGGAGGGGTGCGGCCTCGGGTCCAGGCGCGTTCAAGGGCGGGGATGCGGAGAACATGAGGCCGATCCTGAACCCCGCGTAACACCTTTGTCATCCAAGGATGTTGACGAGGCAACCTTTCGGGTCCATGGTCCTAGCTGATCACTTGCCTGTTACACCCATCCTCGTCCCCCGGAGGTACGCGTGTGTGACCTGCACGACCAGCATGAGCACGAGACCCTGGCCGGAACCGGCCAGCCCGTCCTCAGCCGCAGAAGGATCATGCAGCTGCTCGGCGCCGCGGGCGTGACGGCCGCCGCGATGACCGCCGAGGCGGACCCGGCGATGGCCGCGGCCGACAGCGGCCCGGCCGAAGCCGCCGCGTACACGGCACCCGACGGCCTGGCCGAGGACAGCCCCGCGAAGCAGGCGGCGCTCGACTGGATCGACGCCAACGCCTCCCGTGTCACCGGACTCAACTCCGAGATCTGGGAGAACGCGGAGCTGTCCCTGCGTGAATGGAAGTCCTCGCTCGCGCAGGCCGAGTTCCTCGAACGCGCCGGATTCGAGGTCGAGTTCGGCACCGCGGGTTTCCCCACGGCGTTCACCGCGACCTTCCGGCAGGGCAAGGGCGGTCCGGTGCTCGGCTTCAGCGGCGAGTACGACGCGCTGCCCGGACTGTCGCAGAAGAAGGGTGTCGGCCACCATGACCCCCTGGAGTACATCCACGACCCGTTCGCGCCCACTTACGGGCCCGGCCACGGCTGTGGGCACAGCGCGCTCGGCACGGCCGCAGCGGCCGCCGCGGCCGCGGTCGCCCGGGCCGCGCGGGAGCAGAAGGTGCCGGTCACGGTGAAGTTCTTCGGCTCGACCGCCGAGGAGACGCTGATCGGCAAGACGTACGCGGTCAGCAAGGGGGTGTACGAGGGCCTCGACGCCTTCCTCGACTGGCACCCCTCGACCGCCAACGCCACCGGCTGGGGCACGACCACCGCGATGACCGCGGTCACCTTCACCTTCCTCGGTGTCGCGGGCCATGGCGGCACCCCGCTCGGCAACAAGTCCGCGCTCGACGCGGCCGTGATGATGGCAACGATGTCCGAGTTCCTGCGCGAGGAGAACCTCGCGCCCAGTGGCCGGCTGCACTGGGTGATCAACAACGGTGGTGACATCCCCAATGTCACCCCGGAGATCGCCGAGATCTCCTACTACGTACGCGAAGGCAGCCCCGCGCGGGTCCAGGTGCTGCTCGACAAGGTGATCGCGGTGGCCGAGGCGGCCGCGAAGGCCTCACAGACCAAGGTCCAGCACAAGATCACCTCGGCCTGCTGGAACCAGCTCCCCAACAAGGCGTTCGCGGAACTGCTGCACGAGAACATGCGGCAGATCGGCCCGCCGGAGTTCGGCGCGGACGCGCACAAGCTGGCCAAGGAGCTGCAGGAGTCGCTCGGACTGCCCGCGAAGGGCATGCACGCCGAGATCGCCGAACTGACCCCGCCCAACCCGGTGTTCATGGGCGGCGGGTCCACCGATGTCGCCGATATCAGCTGGAACGTGCCGACCGTGTCGATGGGCGCCGCCCTCGCCCCGATCGGCACCAAGATGCACACCTGGTCCACGGCGTCCTGCGCGGCCGCGGCGCCCGGACAGGCGGCGGTCGTCGCCGCGGCCAAGTACCTGGCGGCCACCGCGGTCGATCTGGTCACGCAGCCGGAACGCCTCAAGGCGGTCAAGGACGAGTTCGCCGAGCGCACCGAGGGCGTCAAGTGGAAGACGGCGCTGCCGGACGGCTATGAGCCGCCGATGTACGAGCCGCCGTCCTGGTTCCTCAAGCGCACCGGCCAGAAGTGGCCGCCGTCGAACATCACCTGGCCGCCGAAGCGGGTGGTCTCGCAGGAGAAGTTCGCGTCGCTCGGCCCTGAGCCGGCGCCGCAGAAGTAGCGCGTCGGGGGCGGGGCGTGCGATGCGCCCCGCCCTGGTCGTGCCGGCCCTGGTCGTCCCCGCCCCGGTCGTGCCGGCCCTGGTCGTCCCCGCCCCGATCGTGCCGGCACTGATCGTCCCCGCCCCGGTCGTCCCAGCCCTCGGCGGCCTAGGGTGGCCCACGTGTCCGAGTCCGCCGCCTCCGTGCTGCTGCCCGTGAACGCCACGCTCGGCGTCGTACTCGCCGTCCTGCTCATGGTGGCCGTCGCGGTCGCCGCGTACGCGCGGCTCTCGCCGGACGACAGCCGGATCCGGGCACGGGAGATCGCCGTCGCCGGGGTGCGGGCGACCGTTCAACTGGCGGCCGTCTCGCTGCTCATCGGCTGGGTGGTGCGGTCGGTGCCGCTGCTGCTCGCCTTCGTTGTGCTGATGTTCTCGGTGGCGGTACGCACGGCGGGGCGCCGTATCACCGACAACTCCACGTGGTGGTGGGCGGCCGCCCCGATCGCGGCCGGTGTCGTGCCGGTCGTCGTGGCCCTGCTGCTGACCGGACTCGTCCCGCTCAAGGGCATCGCCCTGATCCCCATCACGGGCATCCTCATCGGCGGCGCGCTCACCGCCACGGTGCTCGGCGGCCGCCGTGCCCTGGACGAACTCCACACCCCCCGCGGCGAGGTGGAGGCCGCCATGGCCCTGGGCATGCCCCACGCCGCCGCCCGCCTCGCGAACGCCCGCCCCGCCGCCCCCGACGCCCTGCTGCCCGGGCTCGACCAGACCCGCACCGTCGGCCTGGTCACCCTGCCCGGCGCGTTCGTCGGGATGCTGCTCGGTGGTGCGTCACCGGTCCAGGCGGGGGCGGTGCAGCTGTTCGTCCTGGTCGCGCTGCTCGCCGTACAGGCGGTGGCGGTGGCGGTGGTGCTCGACCTGGTGGCGCGGGCGAAGCTGCACCGGGACGACGACACCCGCGAAGGCCTGTCCGGCGGATCGGACGGAGTCTAGGCCGGACTACGCCAACGAGCGGGTGAGCCAGACCAGTTCGCCGGCCTTCTCCTCCGTGACCACGCGGTCGCGCTCGAAGTCGAGCTTCTCCAGGACGCGCAGCGAGGGTGTGTTCCAGGTGGCGACCGTCGACCAGAGCCGCTTCCGGCCGGTCGCGACGGCGGCGTCGAGCACCGCGCGGGCCGCCTCGGTGGCGTAGCCGTTGCCGTGCACGCGCTGGAACAACTCGTAGGCGATTTCCGGCTCTTCGAGAGTGGAGCGGCCGATGATCAGTCCGCAGTAGCCGATGAAGTCGCCCTCCTCGCGCCGCTGGATGGGCAGCAGGGCGATCCCCGTGGTCCGCGTCGCGGTCAGCATGTCCACGATGTCGCTGCGGACGGACTCCACCGTGAGCGTCTTCCCCGTGCCGCGCTCCGCGACGAGCGCCCGGAGCTCGTCGGCGTCCGACTCGTGCCAAGGCCGCAGGAGCAGCCGTTCGGTCTCCAGGTGGTACGGCATCGCCTCGTACGTCGTCATGCGCCCACTGTGCCCCACGGGTCCGGCCCCCTGCCCCGCGGGTCCGCCCCTCTCCCAGGGGCCCGGCGCCGCTCAGAGCAGGGCGAACTGACCGCCCGGGCCCTCCTCGTGGTGGTCGAGTACGGAGGCCGGGCGGCGGGACGTCTCGGGGACGGGCAGTACTCCGGCCTTGCGCAGGGCCCTCGCACCGAGCGGGGCCGCCTCGGTGGCCGCCGCCAACTCGTCCTGCCGGGAGCGCAGTTCGGCGAGCAGGGCGAGGACCGTGATCAGTTCGAGCAGCTCCGAGGTGCGTTCCTGCGGCCACGCGCGCGGCCCGATCGCCTCGAGCTCCCCGGGCTCGGCGGTCCGCGTGCGGCGCGCGAACCACAGCTCGAGCACCCGGACACCGCTGACGTGGAAATCCCAGGCCTGAGCCGGTACGGGGGAGATCCGGCCGTCCCCGATGTGCAGGGCCTCCTCGTCGCGGTCGTAGAGCAGCTCGGCGGGACGGGGCGGGAGTGCGGCGCGGACGTAGGGGCGGCGGCCGCCCGGCAGCTTGGGGCGCTCGCCGGTGCGCAGGTGGAGCCAGAGGATGCGGTGGCCGAGCTCGACGCCATGGGCCCAGATGTCCGGGTCTGCGGGCAGCGGGATCCGGACGCCGTCGGAGCCGCTGCGGCCGGTGGCCAGGGCCCAGGTCAGCAGGTGCTCGGGGAGGATGTCGCGGCCGTACTGCCGCTCCAGGAACGCGCCGAGTCCGGGGGCGAGGTTGGGCTCGTTGCCGCCGGGCCGTCGGTAGAGGGGCAGGATGCGGCCCGGGCGTCCGGCCGGTGAACGGCCGTCCGGTATCAGGGCAGTTGCGAGCAGTGCGGGACCGCTGCTGTCGGGGACGTACCCCTGCTCGACGAGGAACAGCTGCTCCGGGCCGGCCACGCGCCACACTTCGGGCCGCGCCACGTCGATGAGCCGGTGGTCGGCGATCAGCCACTGTTCGTCGAACGGCCCGTGCAGCACCTGCACGGGCTCAGGACAGGGGCCGGACGCGGTGGCGAGCGGTCCGGTGCCCGCGGGGTGGCCGGGGAGCTGGGCGACGGTGGTGCGCAACGTGCGCGACCGGCTCGGCTTGAACAGCGCCTCGCGCGCGGCGCCTTCGGCCCGTACGAACGCCTCCCAGCGCGCTTTCAGGGACGACGCGTCGGGCGCCAGCGGCCAGCCGCGGCCGATGCGCAGGGGCGCGACGGACCAGGGCATGAGGTCCTTGAGCAGCGGCGCTTCTTCTTGCGTCACGGTCAGCATCGTACTCAGGGGCGATCCGCCGGGGCCCGGCGTCCTAGTGGGCGTCCAAGGTCACGGTGAACGAGAAACGGTCGCCGCGGTACAGGATCCGCGCCACGTCCAACGCGCAGCCCTCCTCGTCGAAGGTGACCCCCGTGTAGTGCAGGATCGGGCTGAGCAGCGGGACTTCGAGGAGACGGGCCGTCTCCGGGTCGGCGAGGCGGGCCTCGACCGTGTCGGTGATCCGGCTGATCCGGACGCCCACGCCGTCGCGCAGCACCTTGGTCATCGGCCAGCGCAGCAGGTCGTCCGGATCGATCCGCTCGGCAAGCTCGGGGCGGACGAAGTTGCGCGCGTGATTGGTCGGTTCGCCCGTGGACTCGTCGCTGCGCAGCCGGTGATACGTGGCGACCTCGGTGAAGTCCGGGAAGAACTCGGCGAGTTCGCGGTCCACGGGCGCCTTGCCGTGGTCGAGCAGCCGGGTGGTCATCCCCGACTGCTGCGCCACGATCGCGTCCACCGAGCCGAGCAGCCGCACCGGCGCACTGCGCGTGGCGCTCGGCTCGATGAACGTGCCGCGCCGCCGGTGCCGGCTGATCAGGCCCTCGTCCTCGAGCTCCTTGAGCGCCTGCCGCATCGTCAGCACGCTCACGCCGTAGTGCAGCGCGAGCTGCTCCTCGGTCGGCAGGCGCAGCGGCGCCTCCGGGGAGCGGCCCAGTATCGAGGCCCGCAGGGACTGCGAGACCTGATACCAGAGCGGCAGCTTGCGGTTCAGGACGATCGAGTCCGGGGCGAAAGCGGTCACTGGCTACTCCGATCCGGTCGCGGCTGCGTCAATGCCGACAAGGAGACGTAGGGCTCTTACGGCCTGAAGTGCCGTTCGAGACCCTGCCACACATCGTCGTAGGACGTCTGCAGATGGTCGGCGCCTTGCGCCTGCCCGGTGAGCGTCACCGGCCAGCGCGTCTCGAACATGAACGCAAGCCCGTCGTCGATCTTCTGCGGCTTCAGCTCCGCCGCCGAGGCCTTCTCGAAGGTCTCCCGGTCGGGCCCGTGCGCGGACATCATGTTGTGCAGCGAACCGCCGCCCGGCACGAAGCCCTCGGCCTTCGCGTCGTACGCGCCCTCGATCAGGCCCATGTACTCGCTCATCACATTGCGGTGGAAGTACGGCGGCCGGAACGTGTCCTCGCCCACCAGCCAGCGCGGCGCGAAGACCACGAAGTCGACGCCCGCGAGTCCCGGGGTGTCGGTGGGCGAGGTGAGCACCGTGAAGATCGACGGGTCGGGGTGATCGTAGGAGATCGTGCCGATGACGTTGAAGCGGCGCAGGTCGTAGACGTACGGGACGTGGTTGCCGTGCCAGGCGACGACATCGAGCGGCGAGTGGTCGTAGGTGGCCGTCCAGAGGTTGCCGCAGTACTTGTTGATCACCTCGACGGGGCCTTCGACATCCTCGTACGCGGCCGTCGGTGCCTGGAAGTCACGGGCGTTGGCGAGACCGTTGGCGCCGATCGGGCCGAGGTCGGGCAGCTGGAACGGGGCGCCGTAGTTCTCGCAGACGTAGCCGCGGACGGCGTCGGCGAGCGGTTCCACGCGGAAGCGGACCCCGCGGGGGATCAGCGCCACATGGCCGGGCTCGGCGTGCAGCAGCCCGAATTCGGTACGGATCAGGAGGCCGCCCTGCTCGGGCACGATCAGGAGCTCGCCGTCGGCGCTGCTGAACACCCGCCGCCGCATGGCGGAGTTGGCGTGGTAGAGGTGCACCGCCATACCCGTGCGCTGGGTGGCATCACCGTTGCCGCCGAGGGTCCACAGGCCGGCGACGAAGTCGGTGCCGGGTGCCGGGTCGGGCAGCGGGTTCCAGCGCAGCCGGTTCGGGTCGGGCGTCGTGTCGGTGAAGGGCGCGGTGCGGATCGCGCCGTTGTCGGTGCGCGTGAAGGCGGGGTGCGCGGCCGAAGGGTGGATGCGGTACAGCCACGAGCGGCGGCTGTGCGCCCTCGGCTCGGTGAACGCGCTGCCGCTGAGCTGCTCCGCGTACAGACCGAGCGGTGCGCGCTGCGGTGAGTTGCGGCCGACGGGCAGCGCACCCGGCACCGCCTCGGAGCTGTGCTCATTGCCGAAGCCGGTGAGATACGTGAGCTCCTGGGCGGTCTTCCTCGCCTGCTCGATGCCGTTCATGGTGGCGCTCCCGGTGCCTGAAGGAATCCTATGGTCCACCGTAGGATTCCCGAGGGGGTGCGTCAACGCCAGGAGCGACGAAGAGGAGCTTCTGGAAACCCCGGTAGCCGAGCACTCGAGCGCAGAAAGTTACGGCACGAGGGGCTCCGAAAAGGTGAACAATCCTCTACTCTCACGCGCATGCCATGGACCCGAAGGCTCCTTGCCGTCCTTGTAGCGCTCTGCGCAGCGCTTGTCATAGCCCCCGTCGCCCAGGCGCACGAGGAGCGGCCGGTGACGTTCCCGGACGGTTCGGGCAGCGTGCCCACGTATCGCGACGGGCCGCCGGACCTGCTGGTCTGCAAGGAGGACAGGGCGGACTTCGAGCGCCGGATATCCGGGTTCCCCGCCGAGCTGCGCAAGGAGAACCTCGACCTCTTCGAGAAGTGCCGCAAGAGCGGCTTCCGGCATCTGCAGGAGGCGGTGGACGCCGTCGACGAGCCCGGCATGAACATCGCGATCCTGCCCGGCCTGTACGAGGAGGAGCCCTCGCAGCCGAAGCCCACGGGCGCGTGCACCGGACTCAAGGCCAAGGACTCCGCGCTGGGCTACCAGATCCTGTCGTTCGCGCAGCAGAAGCAGTGCCCGCACAACCAGAACCTCGTCGCGATCATGGGCAAGAAGGACCTGCAGATCGAGGGCACGGGCGCCTCACGGCTCGACGTGGTGATCGACGCCAAGTACGGGAAGCTGAACGCGATCCGGGCGGACGAAAGCGACGGCATCTACTTCAGGAACTTCACCGCCCAGCGCACCACCTTCAACTCCCTCTACGTCCTGGCCGGCGACGGCTTCGTCATCGACGACGTACTGACCCGCTGGAACGACGAGTACGGCTTCCTCACCTTCGCCAGCGACCACGGGCTCTACAAGAACTGCGAGTCGTACGGGAACGGCGACTCCGGCATCTACCCGGGCAGCGCCTCCGACATCAACAATGAGCGCGGCTACGACGTCCCGCGCTACTCCATCGAGATCACCGGCTGCCGCAGCCACCACAACATGGTCGGCTACAGCGGCACCGCGGGCGACTCGGTCTACGTGCACGACAACGAGTTCGACCACAACATGGGCGGCGCGTCCATGGACTCCGCCTTCCCCGGCCACCCCGGACTGCCGCAGAACCACGCCCGGTTCGAGCGCAACGACATCCACGACAACAACGCCGACTACTACAAGTACATCGCCGACGGCACCTGCGCGAAGGCTCCCGTGGACCGCGGCTACGAGGACGGGGTGGTCTGCCCGCAGATCTCGATGCCGCCCGGCACCGGCATCATCACCGCCGGCGGCAACTGGAACCTTTACGAGAACAACTGGGTGTACGGGCATGACCGTGCCGCCTTCTTCCTGAGCGCCGTGCCCGCGTTCATCCGAGGCGAGTCGGCCTGGTCGAAGCAGGCGGACACCTCACACCACAACCGGTACGCGGGCAACAGGCTCGGGGTGGACAAGCAGGGCAAGGCCCGGCCCAACGCCACCGACGTGTGGTGGGACGGGCAGGGCGAGGGCAACTGCTGGCAGGGCTCGGCGGGCGCGTCCACGCCTCGGGCGCTGCCGGAGTGCGGGTCCTCGCGCGGGGATGTGTCCGGCGGTGCGGACCGGCTCGCGGGCGAACCGACCAAGCTGGCGGCCCTGCTGGTGTGCGCCGACTACGACGCGCGGGCCGCGCGGCTTCCCGCGGGCTGCGACTGGTACGGGGCGACGGGGATCGAACGGATCGAGGTCCAGGTCGCGTTGGGGATCGCGGCCGTCCTGACCTTGGTCGGGGGCGTGCTGTGGTGGCGCAGGCTGCGCACCCATCGGTGGGCGACGGTGGCCTGCGCGGCGGGTCTTGTCGGGCTCGCGCTGGACGTGGCCGGTGCCACGAAGGGCCTGCAGGCCGGGTATCTGCCCGCCGTGGCACTGCTGTTGACCGGTGCCTGGTGGGTCGGAGCCGGTGTGGTGCTGCGCGGGGAGCGGCCGTGGTTCGGCTGGGTGACGGTGGCCCTCGGCGTGCTCACGCTGCTCGATGCCTTCGACAAGGCGGTGGTGATGCTGCCGTGGATCCCGCTGGGCCCGGCCTGGATCCGGGGGCTGCTCGGTGTGGTGTGGGTGATCTGGGCCGTGGTCGTGGCGGCTTCGCGTACGGGGGAGGCCCCTGCCGCCGCGGGGGCGGACCAGGAGGAGGCGCCGCCGGCGGGGGCTGTGGCGGAGGTGCCGGCGTGAGGGGTGTTGGTGTGGGGGGGGTCGGTGTCGGGGATGCCGGCGTGAGGGCGCTCGGTGTCGGGGGTGCTGGGGCGAGGGATGTGGGCGTGAGTGGTGCCGGCGTCAGGGGTGCCGGGGCGAGGGATGTGGGCGTGAGCGGTGCCGGCGTCAGGGGTGCCGGGGTCGGGGGTCCCGGGGTCAGCGGTGCCGGGGCGCGGATAGTCCGCCGAAGTGCGGGGGCGGTCGCCGTGGCGCTGCTGCTCGTCGGTGTCGCGACAGGCTGCAGCGACCGCCCCACCACGCACCACAAGCCCGGCACCAGCCACGAGGAGGCGAGCGGTTCGACCGGCCGGCTGCTCGACCGCGAGGACGAGTCGGGGCACCGCTACCGGCAGGTGGACGCCGCGGACGCGCCATCCGTGGAGCTGGCGGTCCGCCCGGACTCCGTGGACGGCTGGAACGTCCGACTCTCCGTCCACGCCTTCCGGTTCACGCCCGACAGCGTGGGCGGGGGAGCACTGCCGGGCCGTGGCCACGCCCATCTGTATCTGGGCGACCGCAAGATCGCCCGGGTGTACGGCGAGTGGTACCACCTGCCCGCATCCGCCGTCCCCAAGGGCGCCCACACGCTCACCGCCCGCCTGTACGCGGACGACCACACCGTCTGGGCCGTCGACGGAAAGCCGGTCGAGTCGACGGTGGAGCTGTCGCAGGCGGGACGGGGGAGCGGGCACGGCCATGACGGGGGCGGCTCGGGCGACGACTCCTCGGCCGGACCGGACGACAAGGGCGGCACGGACGCACCGGACAAGAGCGGCACGGACGCGCCGGACGAGGGCAGCGTCGACCGCACCGTCACGATCACCGTCGACGGCAAGAACGTCGAACCCCCGCCCGGACGCGTCGAGTTGAAGAAGGGCCAGCGCATCCGCCTCTCGGTGACGAGCGACCGCGCCGACACCCTCCATGTCCACGGCTACGACAAGGAGGCCGACCTGCCGGCGGGCCGCGCGGGCACGCTGACGCTCACGCTGGACCGCACCGGCCTCTTCGAGGTCGAGACCCACGGCTCGGGCCTCGTCCTCACGCAACTCGTGGTGCGGTGAAAGGCGTTGACCCTGAACACCGTGAGCACCCTGAACACGCTGCGCTCCGTGCGGGACCTGCCTACGGTGCGGGACGTGCCGACGGTGCGCGACCTGCCCATCGCGCCCGACCTGCCCACCGTGCGCGACCTGCTCGCCGCGCCCGACCTGCCGGGCGTGCGCGACCTGCACGCGCTGTCCGCCCCTGAGGCCGGGGCGCCGGCCCTGCACGCCATCGCCCCGACGGACACCCCCGCCCCGGGACCCTCCGCCCTCACCCAGCTCGCCCATGGCATCGGCTCCCAGCACGACCTGCCCATCTCCCCCTTCTATGCCTACGCCGGTGCCTTCGCCGCCCTGTTGGTCTCCTTCCTCGCGCTGGGTCTCCTCTGGTCCACCTCCCGTTTCCGCGGCGACCGCTCCGGACTCGCGCTGCCCCGCCCGGTGCAGCGCCTGGCCGACGCGCGGACGACCCGCCGCGTCCTGCGCGCGATCGGCCTCGCGTCAGCCCTGTTCGTCCTCGCCCATCTCCTCTTCGGCCCTGACGACCCCGAACGCAATCCGGCACCCGGCGCCGTCCACGTCCTGTTCTGGGTCGGACTCGTCCCCGCATCCCTTCTCTTCGGCCCCGTCTGGCGCCTCCTGAATCCGCTGCGCACCCTGCACGCCGCAGGCTGCCGCGCCCTGCGGCGCGACCCGGCGGCAGGCCGCCCGCTCCCGCCGTGGCTCGGCATGTGGCCCGCCGCGGCCGGCCTCTTCGCGTACACCTGGCTCGAACTCGCCTCCCCGGACCCGGCCTCCCGTACCGCCCTGCTCGTCTTCCTCCTGACCTACGCGGCCGTCCACCTCGCCGCCGCGGCGTACTTCGGTGCGCGCTGGTTCACCCAGGGCGACGCCTTCGAGGCGTACTCGACCCTGTTCGCCCGGCTCTCCCTCATCGGCCGCCGCCGCGACGGACGCCTCGCACTCCGCAACCCCTTCCACGGCCTCGACGCGACCCCGCCCGTCCCGGGGCTCGTCGCCACCGTGTGCGTCATGCTCGGCTCCACCGCCTACGACGGCTACTCGGACTCCCCGTCCTGGATCACCACCCTCCAGACCTCCTCCCTCGGCCGCACCACCACCGCCACGCTCGGACTGCTCGGCGCCGTCGCCCTGGTCGCCGTCCTCTACTCCCTGTGCGCGGGCGCCACCCGCGCCTTCGCCCGCCGCCCGGCCGCCGCGGGGACCACTACCGAGCCCGCCCCAAGAGCCACCGCCCCCACCACCCCGAAAGCTCCTGCCCCCACCGCCCCCAAAGCCCTCGCCGACACCACCCGAAGAACCCCCGTCACCCCAGCCCCACTCCCACCGCCGCACCCCCGGGCCGCCTTCGCCCACTCACTGATCCCGATCGCCCTCGGCTACCTCATCGCCCACTACTTCACCCTCTTCGTGACGGAAGGACCACGCACAGTTATCGTGGCATCCGGCACTGACAATCCCGTCCCGCCCGAACCGCTCCTGGGCCCGGGAGGTACCGCCGCGCTTCAGGTCATCGCGATCATCGCGGGACATGTCCTGGGCGTCGTGGCCGCCCACGACCGCGCCGTCCGGCTGCTGCCGCCCGAGAAGGCGATCGCGGGCCAACTGCCCCTGTTCGCCCTGATGATCGCGTACACCTTGGGTGGTCTCGGACTGCTCATAGCCTGAGTTCCGGACCGACGGCCGGGCAACGGACCCGGACCGAGCGCCGGCAGAGAAGGGCCGCACCTGCATCATGGACCCCGTGACCACGACGCCTTCGCTTACGGATCAGTCGGCCGGCGCCCTGCGCCGCGTGCCCGTGCAGGAGCGCAGTGCCGAACGGCTCGGCCGGATACTCGACGCGTGCGCCGCGCTGCTCGACGAGGTCGGCTACGACGGGCTGACGACGCGCGCCGTGGCGGACCGCGCAGGGGTGCCGATCGGCTCGGTGTACCGCTTCTTCGGCAACAAGCGGGCCCTGGCCGACGCCCTCGCCCTGCGCAACCTCGACCTGTACGCCGACCGCACCGCGGCCCGGCTCGCCGCGCTCACGGCGCCCGACTGGCCGGCCGCCGTGAATGCCGCACTGGACGAGTACCTGGCGATGAAGCGCACCGTCCCGGGCTTCGCCCTTGTCGACTTCGGCGTCCCGTCGGGCGGCGCGGACGCCAATCACCAGGTCGCCGGCCGCCTCGGCGGGGTCCTCGCAGGCCACCTCGGCAAACCGCTCGACGACGACGTACGGCGTGCGCTGCTCGTCGCCGTCGAGGCCGCCGACGCCCTGCTCCAACTCGCCTTCCGTACCGAGCCGTCGGGGGACGAGGACCTGATCGCGGAAACCCGCAAGCTCCTCCACCGCTACCTGGCGCCGACCTTCGACTGAGCCGCCGCCCCGAAGCCCGCCACCCCCCACCGCCCGCGACCGCCCGAGCCACCCACCCGAAGCCCCTCGGCCACCCCTCCGCACAACCGGATCCAGCGCACCCCCTCCCCACCGTGCGTACCGGTCGGTATGCTCGCCGGGTATGCGCGACCCGCCGCGCACCCGCGCACGACGACCGCCGCCCCGGGAGGGCCCGTGTCCGCCATCAGTGACGCCCGCGCCGCACAGTCCGCCACGGACAAGACCCGTACCGCTCTGCGTATTTGTCCGCTCTGCGAAGCCACCTGCGGCCTGACCCTCACCATCGAGGGCACCCGTGTCACCGGCGCCCGCGGCGATCAGGACGATGTGTTCAGCAAAGGGTTCATCTGCCCCAAGGGAGCCTCCTTCGGCGAGCTCGACGCCGACCCCGACCGGCTGCGCACCCCGCTCGTCCGCAAGGACGGCCGGCTCCAAGAGGCAAGCTGGGACGAGGCGTTCGACGTGATCGCCGAGCGGCTGCGGCCGATCGTCGAAGCCCATGGACCGGACGCGCTCGGCATCATGCTCGGCAACCCCAATGTGCACACCATGGCCGGCGGCCTGTATCCGCGTCTGCTGATCTCCCCGCTCAGGATCCGCAAGGTGTTCAGCGCCAGCACCCTCGACCAGATGCCCAAGCACGTCTCCAGCGGACTGCTCTTCGGTGACCCTTTCGCGATCCCGGTGCCCGACCTCGACCACACCGACCATCTCCTGCTGATCGGGGCCAACCCGCTGGAGTCCAACGGCAGTCTGTGCACCGCCGCCGACTTCCCCGGCAAGCTCAAGGAGCTCAAGAAGCGCGGCGGCACCCTGACCGTCGTCGACCCGCGCCGCACCCGCACCGCCCGGATGGCCACGCGGCACCTAGCGGTACGTCCGGGCAGCGACGGTCTGCTGCTCGGGGCCCTCGCGTACACCTTGTTCGAGGAGGGCATCGTCGAGCTCGGTGACCTCGGGGCGTATGTGGCAGGGGTGGATCAAGTCCGTGAGGCGCTCGGTCAGTTCACTCCCGAGGCCGTGGCGGACGCCTGCGACATCCCGGCCGAGGAGATCCGTACCGTCGCCCGTGAACTCGCCGGAGCCCAGACCGCCGCCGTCTACGGCCGGATCGGCGCCAGCACCGTCGAGTTCGGCACCCTCACCAGCTGGCTCGTCGATGTGCTCAATGTGCTGACCGGCAACCTCGACCGCCCCGGCGGCGCGCTCTTCCCGCTCTCCGCCACCGACAAGGCGCCCCGGCCCGCAGCCCCCGGCAAGGGCTTCGCGCTCGGCCGCTGGAAGAGCAGGGTCTCCGGACACCCGGAGGCCAAGGGCGAGTTGCCGGCCGCCGCGCTCGCCGAGGAGATCGACACCCCGGGCGATGACCGGATCAGGGCCGTGTTCACCATCGCCGCCAACCCGGTCCTGTCCGCACCGGACGGCAACCGGCTCGACCAGGCGCTCGAGAGCCTCGACTTCATGGTCAGCGTCGATCCGTATCTCAACGAGACCTCGCGCCACGCGGACGTCGTGCTGCCCCCGCCGCCGCCCGCGCAGAGCGCGCACTTCGACTTCGCGTTCAATGCCCTCGCCGTACGCAACCAGGTGCGCTACACCCGCGCCGCCGTACCCCTGGAAGAGGGCCTGCTCCAGGAGAGCGAGATCCTCTCCCGCCTCATCCTGGCCGCGACCGGTATGCACGGCATGCCCGCGGAAACCGTCGACCGGATGGTCATCGAGAGCACCCTCGGCAAGGCCGTGGCCGACCCGCTCCAGCAGGTCCACGGACGCGACCCGAAGGAGCTCGCAGAGGAGCTCACCGGCGACAGCACCGTCGAGCAGCGGCTCGACATGATGCTGCGCCTCGGCCCGTACGGCGACGGCTTCGGTGCCCACCCCGAAGGCCTCACGCTCGCCAGGCTGCTCGCCCATCCGCACGGCATCGACCTCGGCCCGCTGCAACCGCGGATCCCGCAGCTCCTGAGGACCCGCAGCGGCAAGGTCGAGCTGCTGCCCGAGCCGATCGCCGAGCACCTCCCGCGGCTCGCGGCGGCGATGGACCGTACGCACGACGGCCTCGTCCTCATCGGCCGCCGCCATCTGCGTTCCAACAACAGCTGGATGCACAACGTCCGCACCCTCGCCGGCGGCTCCAACCGCTGCACCCTCCAGATGCACCCCGACGACGCCCGCCGCCTCGGCCTCACCGACGGCGAGCAGGCGCGTGTGAAGGGCGACGGCGGCGAGATCGAGGTGCCGGTGGAGATCACCGACACCGTACGGACCGGAGTGGTGAGCCTGCCGCACGGCTGGGGCCACGACCGGCCCGGCACCCGGATGTCCGTCGCGCACGCCAGCCCGGGCGCCAACTACAACCAGCTGCTCGACGGCACCCGGCTCGACGTGCTCTCCGGGACGGCGGTGCAGAACGGTGTGCCCGTCCAGGTCGCGCCCGTGAGTACGACGTGAGCCGCCCTCTGTGCGCACAACAGTCTGACGCAACGCTGTGACCTGGAGTTTTGCGCTTATTGCTCACGCGTCAACATCTTGTTAACGCAAGTTCGCGGCACCTAACGTCGTCCGGACCGCCGCCTCTGGTGGAAGTTCAAGGGCGAACGTTAGGTGTCCATATGCTGACCATCCTCGGCTTCGCCATGATCGCGACCTTCCTGGTCCTGATCATGCTGAAGAAGATGTCGCCGATCGCGGCGCTGGTCCTCATCCCCGCGCTCTTCTGCGTATTCGTCGGGAAGGGAGCCCATCTCGGGGACTACGTCCTCGAAGGCGTCACCAGCCTCGCGCCCACCGCGGCGATGCTGATGTTCGCGATCGTCTACTTCGGCGTGATGATCGACGTCGGCCTCTTCGACCCGATCGTCCGGGGCATCCTGCGCTTCTGCAAGGCCGACCCGATGCGCATCGTCGTCGGTACGGCGGTGCTCGCCGCGATCGTCTCGCTCGACGGCGACGGCTCGACCACGTTCATGATCACGGTCTCGGCCATGTACCCGCTGTACAAGCGCCTCGGCATGAGCCTGGTCGTGATGACCGGTGTGGCCGCCACCGCCAACGGCGTGATGAACACGCTGCCCTGGGGCGGTCCGACCGCCCGCGCCGCGACCGCGCTCAAGCTGGACGCGTCCGACATCTTCGTGCCGATGATCCCGGCGCTCGCGGTCGGTCTGCTCGCCGTCTTCCTCCTCTCGTACGTGCTCGGCCTGCGCGAGCGCAAGCGCCTCGGTGTGCTGACGCTCGACGACGTCCTGGAGAAGGAGCCCGAGCCGGAGACGGTGCTCGTCGGTGCGGGCGGCGGCAAGGGCGACACCAAGGTGTCGGTCGGCAAGGCCACCGGCGGCGCGGGTTCGGGTACGGACGCCTCCGCCGCGGACGTCTCTTCTTCCGACGAGTCCGGCGAGTCCGACGAGTCCGAAGAGGACGACTTCCAGGGCCTCGACCCCGACCGCGACACCCTGCGCCCCAAGCTGTACTGGTTCAACGCGGGCCTCACCGTCGCGCTGCTCGCCGCCATGATCATGGAGCTGCTGCCGATCCCGGTCCTGTTCCTGCTCGGCGCGGCCCTGGCCCTCACGGTCAACTTCCCGCACATGCCCGACCAGAAGGCCCGGATCGCCGCCCACGCGGACAACGTCCTCAACGTCTCCGGCATGGTCTTCGCCGCCGCCGTCTTCACCGGTGTCCTCCAGGGCACGGGCATGGTCGACAGCATGGCGCGCTGGCTGGTCGACACCATCCCGGCCGGCATGGGCCCGCACATGGGCCTGGTCACCGGACTGCTCAGCCTCCCGCTGACGTACTTCATGTCCAACGACGGCTTCTACTTCGGCGTCCTGCCGGTTCTCGCCGAGGCCGGCGCCGCCCACGGTGTCTCACCGCTGGAGATCGCCCGCGCCTCGCTCGCCGGCCAGGCCCTGCACATGTCCAGCCCGCTTGTGCCCGCGGTGTACGTGCTCGTCGGCATGGCCAAGGTCGAGTTCGGCGACCACACCCGCTTCACCGTGAAGTGGGCGGCGCTCACCTCGCTTGTGGTGCTGTTCTCCGGAATCCTCTTCGGGATCATCTGACCCGATGGCCGACCACATACGGCCCGGCAGGGGCTGGCTGCTCCGTCTCGTCATCGCCTTCGGCTTCGCGCAGGCGGCGGTGTCGATGGCGCGACCGGCCGTCTCCTACCGGGCCCTCGGCCTTGGCGCCGACGAACGCGCGATCGGTGTGATCGCCGGTGTGTACGCGCTGCTCCCGCTGTTCGCCGCCGTACCGCTCGGCCGCCGCACCGACCACGGACGGTGCGCGCCCCTGCTGCCCGTCGGCGTCGTCCTGATCGCGGGCGGCTGCGCGCTGAGCGGCACGGCGAACTCCCTGGCGGCGATGGCGGCCTGGAGCGGCGTGATGGGTCTCGGACATCTCGCCTTCGTCATCGGCGCCCAGTCGATCGTGGCCCGCCAGTCCGCACCCGCCGAACAGGACCGCAATTTCGGCCACTTCACCATCGGCGCCTCGCTCGGCCAGCTGATCGGTCCGGTCGCCGCGGGCGCCCTTGTCACGGGCGGCTCGAACGGCGATGCCATGGCCCGTACGAGCGCACTGGCCCTGCTCGTCTCGGCGGGCGTGGCCGTGGTCTCGTTCGTGTCCCTGTGGCGTATCGAGCACCACACGCCGGCGAAGAAGCCGGCCAAGGACGCGAGGGTCCCGGTCCACCGCATCCTGCGGACGCGCGGTGTGCCCGCCGGCATCCTGATCAGCCTGGCCGTGCTCTCGGCCACCGACATCCTCACCGCGTATCTGCCGGTGATCGGCGAACACCGGGGCATCGCACCCTCGCTGATCGGACTGCTGCTCAGCCTGCGCGCGGCCGCCACCATCGCCTGCCGTCTGGTGATGACCCCGATGATCCGGCTGATCGGCCGCACCGCTCTCCTGGTGTCGACCTGTCTGCTCGCCGGTTTGCTCTGCGCCGGAATCGCCCTGCCCGTACCGGTCTGGGCCCTTGCCGTCATGCTCGCCGTCCTGGGCTTCTGTCTCGGCGTCGGCCAGCCGCTGTCGATGACCACCGTCGTCCAGGCCGCCCCCGCCGAAGCCCGCTCCACCGCCCTCGCCCTGCGCCTGACCGGCAACCGGCTCGGCCAGGTCGCGACCCCCGCGTCGGCCGGGCTGATTGCGGGCGCGGCGGGGATCGGCGCTCCTTTCGTCATGCTTGGCGTGCTTCTGGTGGGTGCGGCGGCACTTGGGCTGCGTCGTCCGGGGCCATCCCCTTCGTCGCCGCCATCCCCTTCCCGGGCCGCATCAACTACCGTCACGGACCGGGACGTCCGGACCCCCCTGGCGCGCGAAAACTAACAGCGCTAGTTTGGGGCCTTGTGCAGGCCTGGGCCTGCGCGGCCCTCGTACGGGCACGTCGTACGAGCGGTCCGGAAGCGACCCGTACGCGGGGTGCGTACGCCGGCGTAAGTCAGGGAGGTCGAGGCATGAAGCCGCACGAGGGGCTCTACATCAACGGCGCGTGGACGCCCGGGGCATCCGCGGAGACCATCGAGGTGGTCAACCCGGCCGACGAGCAGGTGATCGGCCATGTCGCCGCGGCCGGTCCGCAGGACGTGGACGCGGCGGTACGCGCCGCCCGCGCCGCGCTGCCGGGCTGGGCCGCGACACCGCCGGCCGAACGCGCCGCGAAGCTCACCGCCTTGCGGGACGCGCTCGCCGCGCGCCACGAGGAGATCGCCGAGACCGTCACCGCCGAACTCGGCGCCCCGCTCGCCTTCGCCAAGGCGGTGCACGCGGGTCTGCCGATCGCGGTCGCCGGTACGTATGCCGAGCTGGCCGCCGCGTACGCCTTCGAGGAGAAGCTCGGCAACTCGACCGTGCTGCACGAGCCGGTCGGCGTCGTGGGCGCGATCACACCCTGGAACTACCCGCTGCACCAGATCGTCGCCAAGGTCGCGCCCGCGCTCGCCGCCGGCTGCACCGTCGTGCTCAAGCCCGCCGAGGACACGCCGCTCGTCGCGCAGCTCTTCGCCGACGCCGTGCACGAAGCGGGCGTGCCCGCCGGTGTGTTCAACCTGGTGACGGGCCTCGGCCCGGTCGCCGGGCAGGCGCTCGCCGAGCATCCCGATGTCGACCTGGTCTCCTTCACCGGTTCCACCGCCGTCGGCAAGCAGATCGGCGCCACCGCGGGCTCCGCGATCAAGCGCGTCGCCCTGGAGCTCGGCGGCAAGTCCGCCAACGTGATCCTGCCGAGCGCGGATCTGGGCAAGGCGGTCAACGTCGGCGTCGCCAACGTGATGTCCAACTCCGGGCAGACCTGCAGCGCCTGGACCCGGATGCTGGTCCACACCGACCAGTACGACGAGGCCGTCCAGCTGGCCGCGGCGGCCGCCGCCAAGTACGTGGCAGGCGATCCGCACGACGAGACCAGCCGCCTCGGCCCGGTCGTCAACGCCAAGCAGCACGCCCGCGTCCGCGGCTACATCACGCGCGGCATCGAGGAGGGCGCCCGGATCGTCGCCGGCGGCCCCGAGGCCCCGCACCCCACCGGCTACTACGTCAGCCCCACGATCTTCGCCGACGTCCGCCCCGAGATGACCATCGCGCAGGAGGAGATCTTCGGCCCGGTGATCTCGATCATCCGGTACGAGGACGAGGCGGACGCGCTGCGTATCGCCAACGGCACGGTGTACGGGCTCGCGGGTGCCGTCTGGGCCGGCGACAGGGACGAGGCCGTGGCCTTCGCGCGCCGCATGGACACCGGGCAGGTCGACATCAACGGCGGGAAGTTCAACCCGCTCGCCCCGTTCGGCGGTTACAAGCAGTCCGGGGTCGGCCGTGAGCTCGGGCCGCACGGTCTGACCGAGTATCTGCAGACGAAGTCGCTGCAGTTCTGAGCCCTTCCGTCCGGCAGGCGGCTCGCGAAGCGCATTCCCCTCGCGAGCCGCTGCCCGCTCCCTTCGCACGTCATATGTCAGGAGTACGCACCGTGGTCCGCGCCGCCGTTCTGCCCGCCGTGGGCTCCCCGCTGGAGCTCGTCGAGATCGATCTGCCCGAGCCGGGCCCCGGGCAGGTGCGGGTCAAGCTCGCCGCCGCCGGGGTCTGTCACTCGGACCTGTCCCTGTCCAACGGCACCATGAAGGTGCCCACGCCCTGCGTTCTCGGCCACGAGGGAGCGGGCACGGTGCTCGCGGTCGGCGAGGGCGTGGACCATATCGCCGTCGGCGAAGCGGTGGTGCTCAACTGGGCCCCGTCCTGCGGCAGCTGCCACCACTGCACCATCGGCGAGGTCTGGCTCTGCGTGAGCGCGTTGGCCGGCGCGGCGAACGTCTACGCCCGTACCGCCGACGGCCAGGACCTCCACCCGGGCCTGAACGTCGCCGCGTTCGCCGAGGAGACGGTGGTCGCCGCGAACTGTGTGCTGCCGGTCCCGGACGGCGTCCCGCTCACCGACGCCGCGCTGCTCGGCTGCGCCGTGCTCACCGGCTACGGAGCGGTGCACCATTCGGCGCGTGTACGTGAGGGGGAGTCCGTGGCCGTCTACGGCGTCGGCGGCGTGGGTCTGGCCACGCTGCAGGCCGCCCGTATCGCCGGCGCCGGGACGATCGTCGCGGTGGATGTCTCCCCGGCGAAGGAGGAGCTGGCCCGCGCGGCCGGAGCCACCGAGTTCGTGCTCGCCTCCGACACCACGGCCAAGGACATCCGCAAGCTGACCGGGGGCCGGGGCGCGGACGTCGCCGTCGAGTGTGTCGGACGCGCCGACACCATCCGTACGGCCTGGGAGTCCACCCGCCGCGGCGGCCGCACCACGGTCGTCGGCATCGGCGGCAAGGACCAGCAAGTGACCTTCAACGCCCTGGAGTTGTTCCACTGGGGCCGCACGCTGGCCGGCTGCGTCTACGGCAACTGCGACCCGGTGGCCGATCTGCCGGTCCTCGCCGAGCACATCCGCGCCGGCCGCCTCGACCTGTCGGCACTGGTCACCGAGCACATCGGACTCGACGGCATCCCGGCCGCCTTCGAGAACATGATCGCGGGCAAGGGCGGCCGGGCGCTGGTCGTCTTCTAGAAGGCGTCTTCCCCGCGGTCGTCTTCCCGCGGTCGTCTTCTAGCGGGACTTCGCGGAGTCGGCCGGGTCCACCACAGGGCCCGGCTCCTGCGCGGTCGCCACCACGCGCGAGCGCCCCTTCGAGCGGGAAACCCCCACGCCCGCAAGGCAGATGGCGCCGCCGAGCAGCGTCAGCCATCCCGGCACCTCGTCGAGCGCCAGCCACGACATGAGGACCACGATCGCGGGCACGGCGTACGTGGTGGCGCCCATCTTTCCCGCGGTCGTACGGGCCAGGGCGTAGGCCCAGGTGGTGAAGGCGAGCGCGGTCGGGAAGATGCCCAGGTAGACCATGTTGAGGGTCGCGGACACCGGTGCGTCGCCCAGCTCGGACAGCAGCACCCCGCTGAACGGCAGACAGGCCACCGCACCGATCAGGCACCCGAACGTCGTGACCTGCAGGGGACTCGCGTGCTTCAGCGCGGGCTTCTGCGCGACCACACCACCGGCGTACGAGACGGCGGCGAGCAGACAGAGCAGCACGCCGAGCAGCGACGCGCTGCCGTCGCCGGACATCGACAGACCGACCACTGCCGCGCCCAGGAACGACACCGCCATCCCCGCGAGCAGCCGCTTGGGCAGGCCCTCCTTGAGCAGCCAGCCGGCCAGCAGCGCCATCACGAGCGGGCCGACGTTCACGACCAGGGCCGCCGTGCCCGCATCGACCTTCTGCTCACCCCAGTTGAGCACCACCATGTACAGGCCGAACCAGAGCAGCCCGGAGATCGCGATCCCGGGCCAGGCGGCCCTGGGCGGCAGCCCTTCGCGCCGTATCAGCAGGAACGCGCCGAGCGTCACCGCGCCCGCGAGCAGCCGGCCGAGCGCGAGCGCGCCCGGTGAATAGGCCTCGCCCGCGCTGCGGATGGAGACGAAGGCGGAGGCCCACAGCACGACCGTGATGCTCGCGGCGCCGAGCGCGAGCAGTTCGGAGCGGCGGGACACGGGTGGAGAGGTTGTCATGGAGCGGACCTTACGCGGGCGGCTGTTCGGCGCCCACCGAATTGACGCCCGGCGTCAATCGGGCGGCTCGGGGGGCCCTGAGCTGTCGTTCCGCAGCGCCCTGAGCTGTCGTTTCACAGTGCCCTGAGCTGTCGCTTCACAGCGCCCTGAACTGCTGCTCCAGACCGTCGAGCAGCGCCGTGAGCCCCGTCTCGAAGGCCCGCTCGTCCACCTTCTCCTGCCGGTCCGCGAGCAGGTGCGCCTGCCCGAGATGCGGATAGTCCGCGGGGTCGTACGCGGTCTCGTCGTCCACGAAGCCGCCCGCGAACGAGCCGAGCGCCGAGCCCATGATGAAGTACCGCATCAGCGCGCCGATCGAGGTGGCCTGCGCGGGCGGCCAGCCCGCCGCGGTCATCGCGCCGAACACCGCGTCGGCGACCTTCAGACCCGAGGGCCTGCGCCCCGGCCCGCGGGCGAGCACCGGAACGATATGCGGGTGGTCCCGCAGCGCCGACCGGTAGGACACCGCCCAGTCGTGCAGCGCGTCCCGCCACGGCCGCCCGTCCTCGAACATCGACAGATCGACCTGGGCGCTCACCGAGTCCGCGACCGCCTCCAGGATCTGGTCCTTCGTACGGAAGTGGTTGTAGAGCGACGGTCCGCTCACTCCGAGCTCCGCCGCGAGCCGCCGCGTGGAGACGGCCGCGAGCCCTTCGGCGTCGACCAGCGCACGCGCGGTCTCGACGATGCGGTCGGTGCTCAGGAGGGGCTTGCGCGGTCGGGCCATGCGGCACATAGTAGGGCCCTGAAGCCGAAAACTAGCAGTGGTAATTAAACGTAGTGGGGTGGGCGCCGATGAACCTGGAACTGAGCGACGAGCAGACGGCCGTACGCGAACTCGCCCGTGACTTCACGGCCCGCGAGATCACGCCGCACGTCACCGGGTGGGACCGCGCCGAACAGGTCGACCGGGCGATCGTGAAGAAGCTCGGCGAGGTCGGCTTCCTCGGGCTCACCATCGACGAGCAGTACGGCGGCAGCGGTGGCGACCACCTCGCGTACTGCCTCGTCACCGAAGAGCTCGGCCGCGGCGACTCCTCGGTGCGCGGCATCGTCTCCGTCTCGCTCGGCCTCGTCGCCAAGACGATCGCCGCCTGGGGGGACGAGGAACAGAAGCGGCAGTGGCTGCCCGGCCTCACTTCAGGTGTGTACGTCGGGTGCTTCGGCCTCACCGAACCCGGCACGGGCTCCGACGCGGGCAACCTCATCACCAAGGCGGTACGCGACGGCGACACGTACGTCGTCAACGGCACCAAAATGTTCATCACCAACGGCACCTGGGCCGATGTCGTGCTGCTCTTCGCGCGCACGAACGACGAGCCCGGCCACAAGGGCGTCTCCGCCTTCCTGGTCCCCGCCGACAGCCCCGGCCTCACCCGCCGCGAGATCCACGGCAAGCTCGGTCTGCGCGGTCAGGCGACCGCGGAACTCGTCCTCGAAGACGTCCGCGTCCCCGCCTCGGCGATGCTCGGCCCCGAGGGCAAGGGCTTCTCGGTCGCGATGTCCGCGCTCGCCAAGGGCCGGATGTCGGTCGCCGCCGGCTGTGTCGGGATCGCCCAGGCGGCGCTGGACGCCGCCGTCGCGTACGCGGGGGAGCGGGAGCAGTTCGGCGCCCCGATCGCCCGTCATCAGCTGGTCCAGGAGCTGATCAGCGATATCGCCGTGGACGTGGACGCGGCCCGGCTGCTGACCTGGCGGGTCGCGGATCTCATCGACCGCGGGCTGCCGTTCACCACCGAGTCGTCCAAGGCCAAGCTGTTCGCTTCGGAGGCGGCGGTGCGCGCGGCCAACAACTGCCTCCAGGTGTTCGGCGGTTATGGCTATATCGATGAATACCCCGCCGGAAAGCTACTGCGGGACGCCCGCGTCATGACGCTCTACGAAGGCACCTCACAGATACAGAAGTTGCTCATCGGGCGTGCGCTGACGGGAGTTTCGGCGTTCTGAGTACCACGTGAGTATCCGTACGGATGTGGCCTGGCTCACGACGCCTCACCCTGTGGCGTATGACTGACGCGCCGATCAAGCAGCAGACCACCACCGGCTTCTACGGGATGGCCATCGCCTCGTTCTCGATCGCCCTCGGCTCCGTGGGTATCGCGCTCCTCTATATGGACGTCGATGTCTGGATCCGGGCCTTCATGGCGATCTCGGTCCTGTATCTGACGACCTCCGCGATCACGCTCTCGAAGGTCGTACGCGACCGGCAGGAGGCCGGGCAGATCGTCAGCCGGGTGGACCAGGCCCGGATGGAGAAGATCCTCGCGGAGCACGACCCCTTCCGTACCCCTTGAGCGGTATGCCGTGCGGCAGCCACTAAGCGCTTGCTCACCGGTCGGGGTATGGTGTTCGCCCGATGACCGGAAGGGGCGAGTGATGACCGCGACCGAGGAGACCCAGGACGTGCCCTGGGGTGACGTCACCCCGGATGCCGCCCGGCGGCTGATGGTCGCGGCGGTCGAGGCCTTCGCCGAGCGCGGGTACCACGCGACGACCACGCGGGACATCGCGGGACGCGCGGGGATGAGCCCTGCCGCGCTCTACATCCACTACAAGACCAAGGAAGAGCTGCTCCACAAGATCAGCACCCTCGGTCACACCAAGGCCGTGAACATCCTCGCCAGCGCCGCCGACGCGGACGGCACCGCCGCCGAGCGGCTCGCGCAGGCCGTGCGCTCCTTCGTGATCTGGCACGCCGGCCACCACACCACCGCACGCGTCGTCCAGTACGAGCTCGACGCGCTCGACGCGGAGCACCGCGCCGAGGTCGTGCAGCTGCGCCGGCAGTGCGACGCGGCCGTACGGCGGATCCTTGACGACGGCGTGAAGTCCGGCGAGTTCGAGGTCCCGGACATCCCCGGTGCCACCCTCGCGGTGCTCTCGCTCTGCATCGACGTGGCCCGCTGGTTCAACGTCCAGGGGCGCCGGACCCCCGACGAGGTCGGCGCGTCCTACGCCGACCTCGTGCTGCGGATGGTGGGGGCGCGGCCCCGCTCGTAGCGCTCCTGGGCGTCTCTAGAAGTAGAAGCGGGAGACGGACTCGGCCACGCAGGCCGGCTTCCCGCCGTCCTCGCGCTCGACGGTCACCGCCGTCGTCAACTGCACACCGCCGTCAGGGGTGTCGGCCACCTCCTTGATCACCGCGGTGGCGCGCACCCGCGAGCCGACCGGGACGGGGGAGGGGAAGCGCACCTTGTTGGTGCCGTAGTTGATGCCCATCTTCACGTTCTCGACGCGCATGATCTGCGGGACGAGCGTGGGCAGCAGCGACAGCGTCAGGTAGCCGTGCGCGATCGTCGTGCCGAACGGGCCCGCGGCCGCCTTCTCGGCGTCGACGTGGATCCACTGGTGGTCGCCGGTGGCCTCCGCGAAGAGATCGATCCGCTTCTGGTCGACCTCGAGCCACTCACCTCCGCCGAGCTCCTCGCCGATCGCCGCACGCAGCTCCTCGGCCGACCTGAAGATCCTGGGCTCTGCCATGTCCTCTGCCTCCACTCGTTGTCTAAGCGCTTGCTCAGCATGGTCGTCCGCCCGCGCCCATGTCAACGGAACGACAGGCGCCATGCCCGGCGCGGAGCGGGTGCGGCTCAGCACGTAGGGTCCAGGGCGTGCCGCAGATTCCCGAGAAGGTCCATGAACTCACCGTCGGCCAGCTGTCCGCGCGCAGCGGCGCGGCCGTGTCGGCCCTGCACTTCTACGAGTCCAAGGGCCTGATCAGCAGTCGCCGCACCTCCGGCAATCAGCGCCGCTACAGCCGCGACGCCCTGCGCCGGGTCGCCTTCGTCCGCGCCGCGCAGCGCGTCGGCATCCCGCTCGCCACCATCCGCGACGCGCTCGCCGAGCTCCCCGAGGAGCGCACCCCGAACCGCGAGGACTGGACCCGCCTCTCGCAGGCCTGGCGCAAGGAGCTGGACGAGCGCATCAAGCAGCTCGGCCGGCTGCGCGACCATCTGACCGACTGCATCGGCTGCGGCTGCCTGTCCCTGGAGACCTGCGTCCTGTCCAACCCCGACGACGTCTTCGGCGAACGTCTGACGGGATCGCGCCTGCTGGCCGAGAAGAGGACGTCGTAGTACGGAGTTCGGAGGCGCGCCGCATGTGGCGCGCCCCCGAACCGCCTCACTCGTACTCGGTACCGCCCTTGCGGGTCAGATAGGCGGGGCTCACGGCCTTCGCGATGGCCCGCGAGCCGAGCACGTCACTGCGCCGCTCTACCGCGGGCCGGACCACGACGCCCTCCCGCAGATGCAGCTCACGACCCGAGACCGTCTCGCGCCCGGAGGCGTACGCGAAGACCAACTCCTCGTCGTACGGGCCCTCATGGAGCGTCGGCACCAGCGGCAGCCGCCCCTCGAGCAGCTCGGCGAGCTCCGCCGGGTGCAGCCACCGCACCTGCCCGCCGACCTCCACGGACACGTCGAACACCGCGTAACCGAGCGACTCGCGCCGCCCGTCCGCGCCGTACGTCAGGTCCTGTACGCCGGCCCCGTACACCTCGGCGAACAGTCCGACCCTGCGGGCGTCGAGGCGCTCGGCGAGGAACGCGGCGACCGTCGGGACGTCGAAGGCGCGCACCGCCCGCCAGTACAGATTGCGCGGGTCCTCCTTCAGGGCCAGGTATTTGCCGCCGAAGCCCTTGGAGGTGACCTGCACCTGGCCGCTGTCGGCGAAGTACGTGACCAGGCAGGCGGTTCCGTGCAGCTTCTCGGTGAGGACGACCTGCTCACCGGGCTCGAAGATCCCCGGATAGCGCTGGAGGTTCTCGATGTCGACCCAGGGGAGCAGTTCGGGTGCGGCCTCGACCTCGCCGCTCATCGTGGTGGGCACCTCGGGCACCCACTTGGTGATGCCGAGCCTCTCCGCGAAGTCGGTGCCGTCCGCGGCGGCCTGTGCCAGGTCGACGTCGGCCAGTGCGGCGGGCCGGCAGACCAGGCCCTGCGACAGCTCGCCCCGCAGCCGGATCGCCTTGACGCGGTTGGCCTTCGACCCCGCGAGCCGGCCGGTGAGTCCCAGCTCCTCGATCAACTCCCCGGGCAGGACGGCCTGTTCCGGGATGTAGACGGCGTGCTCACCACTGCGGTACGCGCCCTTGGCGACGACGGCCCGGTACAGGCCCACCTGGGCCAGTTCGAGGGCGTCGGCCCCGGGATGCTCGTGAACGGTCAGCTCTTCGGCGGTGACGCGCAGCGTCGACATGGCGGGACTCCTGGTGCGTTCAGCTCGGTTTCATCGCCTCCTACTGTCCGCGGGCCAATCCCGTGGAGCGAGCGGATTTCGCTCTGGTAGCGTCACGCTCTTCGCCCGGCGCGACCGGTCGCGGAGTCCTGATGGGGGCTGTCATGCCTTCTGCTGCGCTGGAAGCGGCTGTCGACCGGGTGCGGGTGGTGTTCGCGGGGGCTTCGAGCCCCGGCGAGGTGGGCTGCTCGCTGTGCCATCCGCCGGAGTGGACTGCCTTGTTGCGGGCGCCGGATGTGCCGATGCCGGTGGAAGCCGTCGATCTGTACGCCGGTGAGGCGAGCGATCACTTCGACGATTTCGAGGCGAGTCTGCGCCGGCTGCTGCCCGAGCTGACACGGCAGTTGGCGAGCGGAGTCAGCGGGACGCCCGGCGGCTACGGAGGGGTGCAGATCGTCGGGTACGTCGACTGGGGCAAGCGGCCCGACCACGAGCGCGAGGCCGTTCTCGGCTTCTTCGAGGCCTGGTGGCTGGACACCCTGCGCTCGCCGCGGCCCCTCTACTCGGTCGACGACGTGTTCCAGACCTGCGTGACCGCGACGCGCACCCTCACGCCGTACCTCGAGGCCTGGTCGGCGCAGGAGCCCGGCGGAACCGCGGACGCTCACCTGCGCGAGTTCGTGGACCACCACCATCTCGACCTCGTCAACGAGGACGACCACATGATCCGGTGGCGGGTGGGCTTCGACCGTCCCGAGCCCATGGCGGAGATCGTCTCGTGGGTCAGGGAGCACGTGATCGAGCGAATCCGTACGCAGGATACGGACACGGACACGGACACGGACGCCGACCCCGACCTCCTGGACCGGCTGGAGCTCCTGCGGCTGCCGGTGGAGGAGCGGTGGGGGATCTACGAGGCCAGGTTCCTGGCCTGAGCCACCAACGCGGCGTTGTCGGCGGCCAACTGCCCGTCCGGCAGCCGGAGCGTGTCCTCAAGCCCGACCCGCGTAGCCAACCCCCGCTCCAGCGCCAGCCGCAGCACCGGCCAGGCCCCGCCCTCCTCACCGTGAAGGAGCACCGGGCGGCCGTGCGCCGTGCCGATCTCGTCGAGCAGGGCGGCCGCCGACGCGCGGGCCGTATCGGCCGAGGTGTCCGTCACCTCGGCGAGGACGCGCAACACCCGGGGCGCCAACGGGGATTCAAGGAAGCGGCGCGGACCGTCCGTGCCCGACCACAACCCGGCCTCCACCCCCACACCCCGTTCGAGCAGCGCCGCCGCGACCGGCTCCGCCCCCGGCTCGTGCCAGTTGACCGAGGCATGGTCCGGCAGGACCGTCCACGAGCGGATCTGCTCCACGCGTACGTCCGGGTCCGGTTCGGCCCAGGCGCCCGTCGTCACCCCGACGGGAACACCGACCAGCGACCGTACGGCCTGAAGGGTCGCCGCGACCGCGCGCGGCGAGAGGGTGTCCTGTCCGCAGGGCGTCTTGGGATGGACATGCACATCCCCGGCCCCGGCGGCGACCGCGCGCGCCGCCGAACGGGCCATGTCCTGCGGTGACATCGGGATGGCCGCACCGTCGGCCGTGCCGCGTGCGCCGTTGAGACAGACCTGGATCCACACCATGCCGTCGATGGTGCCAGCCGTCACCGACAGAGCAGGGAACTCTCCCGGGGGCGCGGCTTCATCGGCGCACCCCCGTCACTCCGGTCACCCCCGTCACCCCGTCGTCCCGTCCCCCTCAAGCCGACAAGGTTCCCCGGGTCGGCAGAGCCCCTCAGGCCGACAGGGCCGATGCCGCCGCCATCCCCGCGGCCGCCAGCAACGCCGGCTGCCTGCCGCGCGCCCGTATCCGCATCAACGCCTCGGCCGTGAGCACCGGGCGCGGCACCACGATGCCGCAGTGCTCGCAGAGGGGGCCCGAGAAGGGCTCGTGGGTGAGTTCGTGTTCCCAGGCGATGTCCGTGGAATCGCACACCGGGCAGAGATCGCCGGGGTCGCGCTCCAGGGCGGTGATCAGCCGCCGCAGCACCGCGTCCAGCGGTGCGGAGGGGTGGACCGAAGGGTCGTCGCACCACGCTATGCCGTGGCCGCCCCAGGTCAGCCGGTGCCAGTCGTCGATCACTCCGGGCCGGCGCAGCCCGTCGTGCTTCTCCTGCTTGCGCCGGGCGGCGAAGTCACGCTCGTAGGCGAGCCAGACGGCCCGGGCTTCTTCGAGTTCGTCGAGCGCGGCCTCGAGCCGCGCCGGATCAGGGGACCGGTCCTCCGGGCCGAAGCCGGCCCGCGTGCACAGATGGTCCCAGGTCGCACGGTGGCCGTAGGGGGCGAACCGTTCGAGGCATTTGCGCAGTGAATAGCGGCGCAGTGCCAGGTCGTTGTGAGGGTCACGCACCTGTCTCGCGAGGCTACGGAATCCGGCCATCGCCATGCACCTCCGTCGCTGGTACTCGGACGTTGCGGGTTGGACGTAACGGGTCGTGATTCGGCTCCCTCCAGCTCCATCCGATTTCCGATGGGCCCCATCACTGCTGTGTGCGGGGCCGCCGGTGCCTGCGGGTGTGGTGAGTTGGCAAAGGTGACGCATGTTCACCTTCTGCCGGGCTCCTACCGTCGGTAACCTCCGGTGACCGCACTCGCGGGGTGCTTCACTTCTAGCCAGGAGGAGCAGGTATGCGACAGCGCATCCCCCGGTTCAGAGTCCGCAGCAGAACCTCCGAGCCCGCCCGCGCCGCAGGCGTCCTCGCCGCGACGGCCGCCCTCGCCGCAGGGCTCCTGATGCCCCTCCCGCAGGCCGCGGCAGCCGCCGAGCCGCCCGCCGACCACTGCGGCGACCAGTGCAGCGACATCCTGCCGCCGGGTGCGAACGGTTCCGCGACGCTCGTGGAAATCCTCGGCCACCGCCTTCTCGGTACGAAACCGGCGCACAGCGACGACCAGCTGGCCCCCTACGACGCCCTGTCCTCGGGCTACGGGTCCCTGACCGACGCCGGCCTAAACAGCTACTTCCAGGACGCGTCCTTCGGCGTCCCCGCCGGCCAGGTCGCCTCCGTCACCCGCCCGCGCGGCGACGTGACGATCACACGCGACAAGAAGAACGGCGTCCCGCACATCAAGGGAACCACGCGCTACGGCACCGAGTTCGGCGCGGGGTACGCCGCCGGCCAGGACCGGCTCTGGCTGATCGACCTGTTCCGCCACATCGGCCGCGGCGAGCTCACCCCGTTCGCGGGCGGCGCGCCCGCCAACCAGGGCCTGGAGCAGAGCTTCTGGCCGCAGGCCCCGTACACCGAGGAGGACCTTCAGGCGCAGGTCGACTACATCCTCACCAAGCAGGGCGCGCGCGGGAAGCAGGCCATGGAGGACGCGCAGGCCTACGTCGACGGCCTCAACGCCTATCGGGTTCAGGCCAAGAAGGGCCGGTACTTCCCCGGCGAGTACGTGCTCACGGGCAAGGTCGACGCGATCACCAATATCGGTGAGATCCAGCCGTTCAAGGTGACCGACCTCATCGCCCTCGCCTCCGTCGTCGGCGGCCTCTTCGGCGGAGGCGGCGGGGGAGAGGTGGAGTCCGCGCTGTCGCTGCTCGCCGCGCAGAAGAAGTACGGCGTCGAGGAGGGCACCAAGGTCTGGGAGTCCTTCCGCCAGCGCAACGATCCCGAGACCGTGCGGACGATCCACGACGGCAGCAGCTTCCCGTACGCCGAGAAGCCCGCGAAGCCGCGCGGGATGGCGATGCCCGACGCGGGCACGGTCGAGCGCGAGCCGCTGATCTTCGACCGTACGGGCGCGGCCGCGCAGAAGACCCCGGCGAAGGACCCGGTCAGGGCTTCGGCCGAGTTGCGCAAGCTGCAAGGGATGCACGACGACGGGGTGCTGCCCGAGGACCTGTTCAGCGCCAAGAAGGGCATGTCCAACGCGCTGCTCGTCTCCGGCGAGCACACCGCGAGCGGCAACCCGGTGGCCGTGTTCGGGCCGCAGACCGGGTACTTCGCGCCGCAGCTGCTGATGATGCAGGAACTGGACGGCCCCGGCATCAAGGCCCGCGGCGTCTCCTTCGCGGGCGTCGGCATGTACATCCAGCTGGGCCGCGGCGTCGACTACTCCTGGTCGGCCACTTCAGCGGGCCAGGACATCACCGACACGTACGCGGTCGAACTCTGTGAGCCGAACGGAGCCGCGCCGACCAGGCAGTCCACGCACTACCGCTACAAGGGCGCGTGCGTCCCGATGGAGAAACTGGAGAAGCGCAACGCCTGGAAGCCGAGCCTCGCCGACTCCACCGCCGCCGGTTCGTACCGTCTGCAGGTCTTCCGTACGCACTACGGCATCGTCACGCATCGCGCGCTGAGCGACGGCGAACCGATCGCGTACACCTCGCTGCGCTCCACCTACCGTCACGAGGCCGACTCCATCATCGGCTTCCAGATGTTCAACGATCCGGGCTACGTGAAGGACGCCGAGTCCTTCCAGCGGGCCGCCGACCACATCGGCTACGCCTTCAACTGGTTCTACGCCGACTCCCGGGACATCGCGTACTACAACAGCGGCTCCAACCCGGTGCGCGCCGAGGGCGTGGACGCCTCCTTCCCGGTCCGTGCCGAGGACGCGTACGCCTGGAAGGACTTCGATCCCGCGGGGAACACCGCCGCGTACACGCCGATGAACGAGCATCCGCAGTCGGTGAACCAGGACTACTACATCTCCTGGAACAACAAACAGGCCGACGACTACAGCGCCGCCGACTTCAGCTTCGGAGCCGTGCACCGCGGCGACCTCCTCGACGACCGCGTCAAGGAGCTGATCGGGGACGGCAAGGTCACCCGCGCCTCCCTGACGCAGGCCATGGCCGAGGCGGCGGTCGCGGATCTGCGGGGCGAGCAGGTGCTGCCGGAGCTCCTGAAGGTGATCAGGTCCCAGCCGGTCACCGATCCGCACCTCGCGACGGCCGTACAGCAGTTGGAGGCCTGGCAGAAGGCGGGCACGCTGCGCAACCAGACCGCGGCGGGCTCCAGGACGTACGCCCACACCGACGCCGTCCGGATCATGGACGCGTGGTGGCCGCTCCTGGTGGAGGCCGCCTTCAAGCCCGGCCTCGGCGACGAGCTGTACACGGCGCTGACCGGGCAGCTCGGCGTCGACGAAGCACCTTCGGCGGCGCACGGACCGACCGGCGCGCATGCCGGTTCGGCCTTCCAGCGCGGCTGGTGGGGCTATGTCGACAAGGATCTACGCGCGGTACTCGGCCAGGAGGTGAAGGGCCCTCTCGCCCGAACGTACTGCGGCGGAGGCGAACTCACCGCCTGCCGGGACGCGTTGCTCGCCACGCTCGTCCAGGCGGCCGCCGAGCCGGCCACCGCGGTCTACCCCGGTGACGAGCACTGCAAGGCCGGCGACCAGTGGTGCGCGGACGCGATCGTGCACCGTGCGGTCGGCGGGATCACCCACCAGCCGATCCAGTGGCAGAACAGGCCCACGTACCAGCAGGTGGTGGAGTTCCCCTCCCACAGGTGAGCTCCGTGGGGCGGTGGGCCGCCGCTATGCGCGGATACGGCCCGCCGCCAGCACCACCTGCGCCAACTCCTTGTGCAGAATGTCGCTGTGGGCCCCCGACGGGGGTCCGCCGCGGCGCACCTTGGCGGCCGCGTCGACGTTCACACAGCCGTCCTTCGGCAGCCCGCCGGCGAGGGCCTGGGCGAGCGTGAGGCGCTTGGTCCCGTCGACGCCCTTGATCCCGCCGTAGCCGAGCGCTCCCCACTTGGGGTCGTCGCCGAGCAGACCCGTCGAGTCGCCGGCCAGCCGCGAGGCCAGCGGATAGAACACCTTCAGCGCCGCGTCGTGCTCCGAGTGGCAGCACACCAGCGGTCCGTCGATCCGCCGCTCCTGCCCCCGCAGCACACCACCGCCCGCCTGATGGGGCAGCCGCGGGGCGAAGGCGTGGTGCGAGAAGGCGCCCTGCAGCAAGGTCACCGACTTCACGTTCGTCACGCTCTTCGGAAGACCGCGCAGCGCGAAGGAGACAAGGCGCGCACCGAAGCTGTGCCCGACGAGGTGGATCCTCAGGTCCGGGTTCCGCTCGGCCAGTTCTCCGAGCGCGGGCCCGAGCCCCAGCTGTCCCACCGTGCCCGCGCGTCGCTTCATCGCGTAGTACGTGCCCTGCCGCAGCAGCTCCTTGCCGCCGTCCCACAGCCGGTCGAGGCCGATGCCGAACGCACCCTCGCGCGCGCGCGACGGCACGGCGCCCAGCTCCTCGAGGGCGTCGGTGAACGCCCGGCAGACGGTGGCGGGGTCGTCGAAGAGCATCGCCGGATCGGTGCTGCCAGGCGCGGCGTCCTCGGCCTCTATGTCCTGGGCGAAGGAGGCCGGCGCACCGCGCGGCGGAACCTCCGCCAACTTCCGTACGAACAGCCCGAACTCATCGAACGCGGCATGGTTGGTGGGCTGTTCGGCGAGCATCCGGGCCAGCCGGTCCACGACGTCCGCACGGTCCGGGAACGCCGTGCGCAGCGCCTGCCGGGTCGCCTCGTCGAGCTCGGGGCGCAGCGCCGGGCCGACGGCATCCACGGGCCCGGCGGCGCCCCGCGGGGCGGAATCGGGGAGGGGGTCGTGGGGGGAACCCATCGCCGGCCACAGCACCCCCACGTATCCCGTGGTCCCCGGGGGGTCGAGCGCGGCGAACGGTGCGAAGAACCGGTCGTAGAACGTGGTGGCCATCGACCGGTCGTTGTTCCACCCGTGCGCGAACACCACCAGATCCCGGACGCGCAGCGCCCGCACCGCCGCCAACTGCCCGGCCTGGACGTCCCCGTCCGCGTCGAAGGTGAGCTCCCGGTACGGTGCGACGCTGAACTCCGGCATGACCGGCCTCCGTTCACGGACCCTGGCACAAGGGGTGCGCCCAGCATCGCGCCGGGGTCCGTGCACGACCAGCCTTCTGCCGCCGTATCAGCGATACGCGAGGTACGTCCGCATCAGTGATACGTGAGGCAGCTCGGCGTCAGCGATACGCGAGGTACTTCCGGCGTACGGCGCGGAAGGCGTTCAGCTCGTCCTGCCAGCCGCCGACGACCTCGTCCACCCCGGCCCCGGCGTCGATCATGGTGCGGACCTGGGTGGAACCGGTGAGCTTGTCGATCCAGTTGTCCGGCCGCCAGGCGAAGCCGCTCCAGGTCCGCTTGGCGGTGATCAGGAGTCCGATGCCGGTACGGACCGGATCGAAGTCCTCGCGGTCGTGCACATGGACCTGGACCCCGCCGACGGTCTTGCCCTGGAACTTGGAGAAGGTGGGCGCGAAGTACGCCTCGCGGAAGTGGACACCGGCCAGGCCGAGTTCATTGGCGGCCGCGGCCCACTGGCGCCCGATCCCCTCGGCGCCGAGCAGTTCGAACGGCCGGGTCGTGCCGCGGCCCTCGGACAGATTGGTGCCCTCGAACAGACAGGTCCCGGAGTACACCAGCGCCGTCTCGGGCGTGGGCATGTTCGGGCTCGGCGGCACCCACGGCAGCCCCGACGCGTCGTAGAAGTCATCGCGCCGCCACCCGGACATGAGCACGGTCTCCAGCGGAACGGGCGTGCTCAGGTACTCGCCGTTGAACAGCCGGGCCAGCTCGGCGACGGTCATGCCGTGCGCCTGCGAGATCGGCTCGCGTCCGACGAACGTCGCGAACTCCTTGTGCAGGATGGGCCCCAGGGCCGCGCGCCCCGTGACGGGGTTCGGGCGGTCGAGCACGACGAAGCGCTTGCCGGCCAGGGCGGCGGCCTGCATGCAGTCGAAGAGCGTCCAGATGTACGTGTAGAAACGGGCGCCGACGTCCTGGATGTCGAAGACGACGGTGTCCACGGTCGACTGCGTGAAGATGTCGGCCAACGGCTGACCGCTCTTCTGGTACGTGTCGTACACGGGCAGTCCGGTCGCGGGGTCCTCGTAGTACCCCTCGGACCCGCCGGCCTGCGCGGTGCCCCGGAACCCGTGCTCGGGGCCGAAGACGGCGACGAGGTCGACGCGGTCGTCGGCGTGCATCACGTCGACGATGTGGCGTACGTCGCGGGTGATGCCGGTGGGGTTGGTGACGATGCCGACGCGCTCGCCGTCGAGCTGGGCGTAGCCGTTTGCGGCGAGGCGCTCGAATCCGGTGCGGAGCTTTCTGCCGCGGGTCGGGTCGGCGGCGGTTGCGGCGGCCGCGGTGGAGCCGGTAACGGCGGTGGCCGCGGTCGTGGTGGTGGCTGCGGCGAGCAGCGCCCGTCTGGACAGGTGCGTCATGGTGCCTCCGTGGGTGCGGGATGTACGCCTGCGGCGCCTCCTTCCCCACCCCGCCCCTTCCCGAAACCGGGGGCTTCGCCCCCGGACCCCTTTGTCCTCAATCGCCGGACGGGCTGAAATTCAGCCCCAGTTTCGGGAAGGGGCGGGGTGGGGGAGATCAAGCCCTTCCCGGGCGCCATACCGACTGGTTAGTCTGCTGCCAGAACCCCCGCCGGACCGGACGGAGCCCAAAGACGTGCACACCGTGCAGAACAAGGCAGTTGTAGTCACCGGAGCCGGCGGCGGCATAGGCGCCGCTCTCGCCCGCCGCTTCGCGGCCGAGGGCGCGAAGGTGGTCGTCAACGACATCGACGTCGCCAAGGCGAAGACGATCGCGGACGAGATCGGCGGCATCGCGGTACCCGGCGACGCCTCGGCGATCGTCGAGGAGGCCCGCGACGCCCTGAACGGCACCGTCGACATCTACTGCGCCAACGCCGGCCTCGCCAGCGGCGGCACCGAAGCCGCCGACGAACAGGTCTGGGCCCGCGCCTGGGACGTCAACGTCATGGCCCACGTCCGCGCCGCCCACAGCCTGCTCCCCGCCTGGCTGGAGCGCGGCGAGGGCCGGTTCGTCTCCACCGTCTCCGCCGCCGGCCTGCTCACCATGGTCGGCGCCGCCCCGTACAGCGTGACCAAGCACGGCGCGTACGCCTTCGCCGAGTGGCTCTCGCTCACGTACCGCCACCGGGGGATCAAGGTGCACGCGATCTGCCCCCAGGGTGTGCGCACCGACATGCTCACCGCGGCCGGATCCGCCGGTGACCTGGTGCTCGCGCCCACGGCGATCGAGCCCGAGGCCGTCGCCGACGCGCTGATCCAGGGGATGGACGAGGACCGTTTCCTGATCCTTCCGCACCCCGAGGTCGCCGAGTACTACCGTGTGCGGGCCGCCGAGCCCGACCGCTGGCTGGCCGGCATGAACCATCTGCAGCAGAAGTGGGAGGGCGGCACCAAGTGACGCAGAGCCAGCCGCATCAGCCGCATCAGCAGAGCGAGCCGAACCAGCCGAACCAGCCGCATCAGCCGCATCAGCAGAGCGAGCCGAACCAGCCGAACCACGTGACGTACGCCGACAAGCCCTGGCTGGCCCGGCTCAGCGACGCCCAGCGTGCCTCCATCACGCCGCCGCCCTCCGTCGTGCACGCCTTCCACGCCGCCGCGGCCAAGGCCCCCGACCGCACCGCCCTCGCTTACTTCGACGGCCGCCTCAGCTACGCGGAGGTCGACGCGCTCTCCGACGCGGTGGCCGGCCATCTCGCCGAGCGTGGCGTCGCCGACGGCGACCGCGTCGCGCTGATGCTGCAGAACTCCCCGCACTTCGTGCTCGCCCTGCTCGGCGCCTGGAAGGCCGGCGCGACCGTCGTGCCGGTCAACCCCATGTACAAGTCGGGCGAAGTGCGCCATGTCCTCCACGACGCCCAGGTCGGCACGCTGATCTGCTCGGACCGCGCCTGGGAGGGGTATCTGCGCGAGGCGGCCGCCGATTCCCCGGTCCGGATCGTCCTGACCGCCTGCGAGCTGGATCTGCAGTCCCGCGACGACGAGCGGGTGCTGAACTTCGAACGGGTGCCGCGGGCCGACGACGCGGAGGACCTGATCACCGTCGCCCGCGGCGGCGCCAAGGCCCCGCGCGTGCCCCAACGTGCCGCCGACGACCTGGCGTTGATCAGCTACACCTCCGGCACCAGCGGGCAGCCCAAGGGCGCCATGAACCTGCACGGCAACATCACGTACAACGGCGAGCGGCAGCGCTCCGGGCATCCCCTCGCCGAGGGCTCCGTGTACTTCGCGCTCGCCCCGCTGTTCCACATCACCGGCATGGTCTGCCAGCTCGCCGCCTGCATCGCCAACGCGGGCACCCTCGTGCTCGCCTACCGCTTCCACCCGGGCGTCGTGCTCGACGCGTTCGCCGAGCACAAGCCCGCGTACACGGTCGGCCCGTCCACGGCGTTCATGGCGCTCGCCGCCACCCCGGGCGTCACGCGCGAGCACTTCGACTCGTTCCAGGTGATCTCCTCGGGCGGAGCGCCCGTGCCGCCCGCGCTCGTCGAGAAGTTCCGTACGGAGTTCGGTCCTTATATCCGCAACGGATACGGCCTCACCGAATGCACCGCCCCCTGCGCCTCCGTACCCCCGCAACACGAGGCACCGGTCGACCCCGGGTCCGGCACCCTGTCCGTCGGCGTCCCCGGGCCCGACACCGTCGTGCGGATCCTGGACGAGGCCGGCCGGGAGGTGCCGTTCGGCGAACAGGGCGAGATCGTGGTGCGCGGACCGCAGGTCGTGCCCGGGTACTGGGGCCGCCCGGACGCCACCGCCGCGTCCTTCCCGGACGGGGAGCTGCGCACCGGCGACATCGGGTTCATGGACGCGGACGGCTGGCTCTACGTCGTCGACCGCAAGAAGGACATGATCAACGCGTCCGGGTTCAAGGTCTGGCCCCGTGAGGTCGAGGACGTCCTCTACACCCACCCCGCCGTCCGCGAGGCCGCTGTCGTCGGGGTTCCGGACAGCTATCGGGGCGAGAGCGTCAAGGCGTACGTCAGCCTGCGTCCCGGCGCCGGTACGGACCCCGCCGAGATCGTCGCGTACAGCAAGGAGAGACTGGCCGCGTACAAGTACCCGCGCAGCGTGGAGATCCTGCCGGAGCTGCCGAAGACGACCAGTGGGAAGATCCTGCGGAGGGAACTGCGCGACCGTGCGCGGTGAGACCGAGGCGGACGAGCCGGGCAAGGGCGCGGCGCGCGACGGGAGAAGGAGCGGAAGGCAGGTGGCGACAGTGCCAAAGACGACGGAGCAGACCACCACACCCGTCCCGCAGCGGCTGCTCGCCGCCGCCACCCGGCTCTTCGCGGAGCAGGGGTACGACCGCACCTCGGTACAGGAGATCGTGGAGGCGGCGGGCGTCACCAAGGGCGCGCTGTACCACTACTTCGGGTCCAAGGACGATCTGCTGCACGAGATCTACGCCCGGGTGCTGCGCGTGCAGCAGGAGCGACTCGACGCCTTCGCCGAGGCGGACGAACCGGTCGAGAAGCGGCTGCGGGACGCGGCGGCCGACGTCGTGGTCACCTCGATCGCGAACCTCGACGACAGCCAGATCTTCTTCCGTTCCATGCACCAGCTGAGCCCGGAGAAGAACAAGCAGGTACGGGCCGAGCGCCGGCGCTATCACGAGCGGTTCCGGGCGCTGGTCGAGGAGGGGCAGGCCTCAGGGGTGTTCTCCTCGGCGACGCCCGCGGACCTGGTGGTCGACTACCACTTCGGGTCCGTGCACCACCTGTCGACCTGGTACCGGCCGAACGGGCCGCTGACCCCGCAGCAGGTCGCCGACCATCTGGCCGACCTCCTGCTGCGGGCCCTGCGTCCGTGAGGTGCCGGGGCCGGGAGGTCAGCCCAGCGGGATGACCTTGCGGCCCCAGGTCTCGTTCGTCAGCACGCCGAACGAGGTGTACCAGGCGGCCGCCGCGCACAGCAGGCCGAGGAAGCCGCCGGTGTGCGCGAGCCCCGTGGACTCGGTGAGGTCGCCGAGCGCCAGGAACAGGAACGTCAGGCTGAGCGTGACGAAGACGACCCTGTGCGCCACGTCGAGCTTCATCGCGGCCACGGTCATGTACAGCGTGAAGACGAACCACGCGATCAGGTAGAGCCCGGTCGCCAGGTGCGCGTCCGCGGCCGGCAGACCCGGCACGACGAACTTCACGTACGCCGCGAAGGACATCCAGAACGCGCCGTACGAGAGGAATGCCGTGGTGGCGAAGGTGTTGCCGCGGCGGAACTCGAAGAGCCCGGCGACGAACTGCGCGAGACCGCCGTAGAACAGCGCGAGCGGCAGGACCACGGCGCTGAGGGCGGCGTTCGAGATCAGCCCGGAGTTGAACATGCTGAGCACGAACGTGGTCAGGGCGAAGGCCGCGAGACCGAGCGGGCCGGGGTTGGCGAGCTTCGGCGCCGCGGGTGCGGCGGCCGTGGCGGGCGCCGCGGCAGGCACCGTCGCGGAGACGGAAGGCGCTTCGGCGGAGGCGGTGGGCGCATCAAGAAGGGCGCTGGACATGGCAGTGGGGACACTTTCACTCGACGACCTTCCAACGCTACGTGCGCGGCCCGCCGCGCCCCGGACGCGAAGGACCCCGCCCCCCCGGGCTTGAGTCCCAGGGAGGCGGGGCGAAAGTCCCGCCGTTCCGCATGCTCAGAGGTACTTCTTCAGCTCCCGCCGCGCCAGCGAGCGCTGGTGCACCTCGTCCGGACCGTCCGCGATCATCAGCGTCCGCGCCCCCGCGTACAGCTCGGCGAGCGGGAAGTCCTGGCTGACGCCGCCCGCGCCGTACAGCTGGATCGCGCGGTCGAGGATGCCGACGACCGTACGCGGCGTCGCGATCTTGATGGACTGGATCTCGGTGTGCGCGCCCTTGTTCCCGACGGTGTCCATCAGCCACGCGGTCTTCAGGACGAGCAGCCGCAGCTGCTCGACGGCGACGCGGGCGTCCGCGATCCACTCGTGGATCACGCCCTGCTGGGCGAGCGGCTTGCCGAAGGCCGTACGCGAGAGGGCACGCTTGCACATCAGCTCGATGGCGGCCTCCGCCATGCCGATGAGGCGCATGCAGTGGTGGATACGGCCCGGGCCGAGCCGCGCCTGGGCGATGGCGAAGCCGCCGCCCTCCTCGCCGATCAGATTGCTCGCCGGGACGCGGACGTTGTCGAAGACGACCTCGGCGTGCCCGCCGTGCCAGTGGTCCTCGTAGCCGAACACCTGCATGGCGCGGCGGACTTCGAGACCCGGGGTGTCCCGCGGGACCAGGATCATGGACTGCTGGCGGCGGATGTCCTCGCCGTCCGGGTCGGTCTTGCCCATCACGATGAAGATCTGGCAAGCGGGGTTCATCGCCCCGGAGATGTACCACTTGCGGCCGTTGATGACGTACTCGTCCGTGCCATCGGAGGCGCGCTCGATGCGCGTCTCGATGTTCGTGGCGTCCGACGAGGCCACCTCGGGCTCGGTCATCGCGAAGGCCGAGCGGATCTCACCGGCGAGCAGCGGCTCGAGCCACTGCTTCTTCTGCTCGTCGCTGCCGAACTGGTAGAGCACCTCCATGTTGCCCGTGTCGGGCGCCGCGCAGTTCAGGGCGGTCGGTGCCAAGTGCGGTGCGCGGCCGGTGATTTCGGCGAGCGGGGCGTACTGGAGGTTGGTCAGGCCCGCGCCGTACGCGGCATCGGGCAGGAAGAGGTTCCACAGCCCCTGCCGCTTGGCCTCGGCCTTGACCTCCTCGACGACCGGCGGCACCTCCCACGGCGAGGAGAGGCCGGCGGCCTGCTCATGCATCACCTTCTGTGCCGGGTACACGTGCTCGTCCATGAACGCGAGCAGCTTGGTGCGCAGCTCCTCGGTGCGGGCGTCGAATGCGAAGTCCATGCGGAATCAGCCTTCCTGAAGGGTGGTCAGGCCGTGCTCGATGAAGACGGGGACGAGTTCGCCGATCCGGTCGAAACCGGAGCCGACGGTCTGGCCGAGGGTGTAGCGGTAGTGGATGCCCTCGAGGATCACCGCGAGCTTGAACCAGGCGAACGCGGTGTACCACGACACCGCCGACACATCGCGGCCCGAGCGCCCGGCGTACCGCTCGATCAGCTCCTGCGGCGTGGGGTGCCCGGCGGCCGCGGCGGTGGTGCTGATGGGGGAGTCCTCGAGGGTGAGCCGCACGCTGTACATCACGAGCAGCCCGAGGTCGGTGAGCGGATCACCGAGCGTGGACATCTCCCAGTCCAGGACGGCCTTGATCTGGTCGTCCTCGCCGAGCAGCACGTTGTCGAGGCGGTAGTCGCCGTGGATGACGGTCGCCGCGGGGGAGGTGGGCAGTGAGCGCCCGAGCGCCGCGTGCAGCTCGTCGATGCCGGCGAGGTCGCGGTTGCGTGAGGCGTCCAACTGCTTGCCCCAGCGCCGCAGTTGCCGGTCGAGGAAGCCCTCGGGCCGGCCGAAGTCCCCGAGCCCGACGGACTCGGGATCCACCGCGTGCAGGTCGACCAGCGTGTCCACCAGAGAGAAGACGGCGGCCCGGGTCCGCTCGGGGCCGAGCGGCGCGAGCTCGGCGTCGGTGCGATAGGGGGTGCCGGACACGAACTCCATCACATAGAACGGCGCCCCGATCACCTCCTCGTCCTCGCACAGCAGCACCGTCTTCGGTACGGGCACGCTGGTCGGGTGCAGCGCCTTGATCACCCGGTGCTCGCGCTTCATGTCGTGCGCGGTGGCCAGCACGTGCCCGAGCGGCGGCCGCCGCACCACCCAGCGCGAGGTGCCGTCCGTGATGTCATACGTGAGGTTCGACCGGCCGCCCTCGATATGCCGCCCCTGGAGCGGACCTTGTACGAGACCGGGTATTTCTTGGCCGAGATGGTCACGCAGCCGGTCCAGATCGAGACCTGGCAGCTGGTCTGAGCTCATGCGTCGCTCCTCGTGATGGACTGGAAAGAATGATGCCGACCAGTCGGTATGTAGTCCAGTGCGTGGGCGGGACGTGATCGGTCTCTCGGGGGGATGCGCCGGGAATGCCCCGTATTTACATCGGCTTTCAGGTGCGGCAGGCGCGAGGAGTGGCTCGTCGCGGACGATGCAGCGGACGATAAATCGGATGCCCCCGGCAGGCCGCACCTGCTGTGCTGGACTCCATGTCCGCGTCTGCCTTGCCTCCGCCCACGCCGCCCCGGCCGTACCGCTGGGTGCTGTCGTCGTACGGCGGCGAACGGCCGGACCGGACCGGTGAGGTGCCCCGGCCGCCGGCCCATGCGGGGGACGGAACCTTCGGCGCGGACTATCTCGACGCGCTGATCGACTGCACCGCGAAGGTGCTCGCCCGCTCGGGCGGCGCGGACCTGTGCTTCTTCGGGCGCTCCCTCGACGGGATGTACGACCTGCTGAGCGGGGCGCTGGAGCCGGGCGGCCGGGGCGGACGGATCGATCGTCTGCCGTTGTCGTGCCGGCACAGCAGGCGCTGGAGTCCGGCCCAGCGCCTGCGCTTCCGCGAGCATCTGGCGGCCGTGGGGCTCGCCCCGCACGCACTGGCCCGCCGCAAGCGCCCGCTCGCCCTCGTGGACGTCGTGTCCGAGGGCGGCAGCTTCACCACCTTGCACGAGGAGCTCGCCCGCTGGATCGAGGAGAGCCGCGAGCCCTGGCCCGTGATCCGGCGCAAACTCCGGTATGTGGGCGTGACCGTGCGGGGCAAGTCCAGCCCGAACCATGACCGTTGGCAGCAGGGACTCGACTGGGTGCGCACCCTGCCGGCCGGGCATGTCGTCAACGTCTCCCTGGACCCGTACATCTGGAGTGAGCTCGCCGACCACGAGCCGAAGCTGACCCGATGGTTCCCGCCCGAACGATGGCTGCGGGACGAGTGCACCGCAGTGGCCCGACATCCGCACGTCGCACCGGCGCTCGCCCGCGCCCGCGCGCTGGTCGAAGCGGGCCGCAGCCGTGAGGTGCGCGCGGAGCTCGTACGGCTGATGGCGCGTGATCCCGGGTTCGCCACACGCGAAGTACGGGCCCTCGCAGGGGCCTTGCGCGGCTGACCGTACGGCGGTCAGCGGACGACCGCCGCCGAGAACAGCGTGAAGGCCAGCACACACCCCGCCGCGCCCCACGCCACGCGCACGGGGAGCACTCCCGGGCGCGGCACGCTCAGGGAGCGGATGCGGTGGTGGGCCAGGGCGACGAACACGAGCCACAGCGCCAGGGAGGCCGCGACCGCGAGCAGTCCGAGCGGGGTCGGGCCGCCCTGCAAGGCCTGTTTGCCGGCGAGAACCGCCGCGACCGTGCACGACAAGGTCGTACGGCGCCAGGCGAGCCGGGTGCGTTCCGGCTGCAGTCCGGGGTCGCGGACCGCCTCGGTCACTGTTCCGCCCAGCCGAAGAGCACCACCACGACCATGATCAGCGCGACCACGCCGACCGCGAGGCTCAGCAGGGCGGGGAAGCGCGTCACCGGCAGATCCTCGCCGCGGCGCATCGCGAGCTCGCAGCGCACCCAGTGGTTCACGGCCCGCAGCGCGCACATCGCGCCCACCGCGAGCAGCGCGAGCGACAGACCGATGCGCCAGGCCCAGCGCAGGTCCGGCAGGAACTGGTCGACCGCGAAGCCGCCGCCGACCAGCGCGAGTGCGGTGCGCACCCAGGCGAGGAAGGTCCGCTCGTTGGCGAGCGAGAAGCGGTAGTCGGGCGTCTCGCCCTCCTCCCGTACGCGGGCGGGGGCGAACCACAGCCGCAGCGAGGAGAAGAACCCGTTCACGGCCGAGCACCGTCCCGGAGCCGCGCGTACGCGGCGAGCCCGTCCGGAGTCCACTGCCACTCGTCGAGCCGCTGCTCCAGTTCCTCGGGGGTGAGGAAGGTGTGCCAGGCGACTTCGGACTCCTGCGGCCGTACCGGCAGCTCGCAGCGCACCTCGTACACCACGGACCACCAGGAGCCGCTGTCCCCTTGGTAGAGGAACTTGAACAGCGGGGCCGGCTGCGCGAGGCCCGTGACGCCCAGCTCCTCCTCGGCTTCCCGCAGCGCCGCCTGGTCGTAGGACTCGCCGGCGCCGACGACTCCGCCCACGAACATGTCGTGGAAGGAGGGAAAGACGGCCTTCGTCGCCGTGCGGCGGTGCACGAAGATCCGGTCCTCGGCGTCGCGCACCAGGATGAAGGCGCAGCGGTGGCGCAGGCCTTCGCGGTACGCGACGGGGCGTGGGGACTGGCCGATGACGCGGTCCTGTTCATCGACGATGTCGATGATCTCGTCGCTGCTCATACGCGCCATCCAACCGCAGGTCGGCTATGCCTGCCCCACCGCCCCCGCGAGCACCGGCTCCCGCCCGACGGCCCCCGTGGGCATCGACGGATGACGGCACAGGAACACGATTCCGCCGACGATCGCGGCAAGACCCGCCGCCTGCCAGGCCAGTGCGCCCGCGTCCGTCCGCAGCCGGTCCCCGAGGAAGCCGACCCCGCAGACGATCCCCGCGAGCGGCTGCGCGGCCGTGAGCGCGGGCAGCGAGCTGCGCAGCGGCGCCATCTCGAAGGCGCTCTGGACGAGGAGGAGGCCGGCGAGGCCGAGGACGAGAACGCCGTACGGCTGCCACGCGGTGAGCAGTCCGGGCAGTCCCTGTTCGCTCACCCGTTGGCCGCTGATCCGGGTGAGCGCGTCCTGCAGCCCGTACAGGAGACCACCCGCGGCGCCGAGGAGAGCCGGGCCGATGCCCAGGCGGAAGCGGCGGGCGAACGCGGTCAGGACCAGCGCCGTGCCGAGCACCGCGCCCACCACCAGCCAGTGCCGCAGCGGCGCGACCGTCGCGTCCGAGCCCTGGGGATGTCCGGCGATCAGGAAGGCGCTCACCCCGCCCGCGAGCAGCAGCAGGCCGCCCCAGCCCTGCCGGCCGAGCGGCTGGCCGGTGCGCCATCGCACCAGGGCTATCGCGAACAGCAGATGCGTGGCGAGCAGCGGCTCGACCAGGGACATCTCGCCCAGGGACAGCGCCACCGCACCGAGGGCGGTGCCGCCCGACATCAGCGCGATACCGGCCAGCCAGCGCGGCATCCGTACGAGGTCGAGCAGGAGCCGCGGGGAGAGGAAGTCACCGAGAGGAGCGCGCCGGGCGGCGCTCTGCTGCAGCACGAAGCCGAAACCCAGAGAGCAGGCAGCACCCAGCGCGAAGAGTAAGACGGGGAGCGTCAAAGGGGACCTCAAGAGCGGTCGTACGTGGGGGACTTGGGCGACCTTAGCCGGATGCCTCCCTTGATCGCCTCCCCCCGGCGCCTTCTGTGGGCGGTCGCACACGGCGGTCCGCTGTCGCCCACGGCCATCACCAGGGCTTCGCACACGGTTGACGGAACCCGCGCTGGTACCGAGGATCTGAACCGACCGGTAACCATGCGCGTGACACCTTGCGCGTGCACTGACTGAAACGGACGGCGACGATGGCGTACGACGCAGATGTGATCGTGATCGGAGCAGGCCTTGCCGGTCTGGTGGCCACCGCCGAGCTCGTCGACGCCGGGCGCAAGGTGATCCTGCTCGACCAGGAGCCCGAGCAGTCCATCGGCGGTCAGGCGCACTGGTCGTTCGGCGGCCTCTTCTTCGTGGACTCGCCCGAGCAGCGCCGTCTGCGGATCAAGGACAGCCACGATCTCGCGCTGCAGGACTGGATGGGCACGGCGGGCTTCGACCGCGACGAGGACCACTGGCCGCGCAAATGGGCCGAGGCGTACGTGGACTTCGCCGCAGGCGAGAAGCGCTCCTGGCTGTACGGGCAGGGCGTCCGTTTCTTCCCGGTCGTGGGCTGGGCCGAGCGCGGCGGTTACGACGCCACCGGTCACGGCAACTCCGTGCCGCGCTTCCACATCACCTGGGGCACGGGCCCCGGTCTGGTCGCGCCTTTCGAGCGGCGGGTACGGGAAGGCGTGGCGCGCGGTCTGGTCGAGCTGAAGTTCCGCCACCGGGTGACCGGTCTTTCCCGCAGCGCCGGTTCGGTCGACACCGTCAGCGGCGAGATCCTCGAAGCGTCCTCGATCGAGCGCGGCCAGGAGTCGAGCCGCACGGCCACCGGCACGTTCGAGCTCAAGGCCCAGGCGGTGATCGTCACTTCGGGCGGGATCGGCGGCAACCACGATCTCGTCCGCAAGGCCTGGCCCGCCCGCCTCGGCACCGCCCCCGAGAAGCTGCTCTCGGGCGTGCCCGCGCACGTGGACGGACTGATGCTCGGCATCACCGGGGAGGCCGGCGGCCGCCTCATCAACGGCGACCGGATGTGGCACTACACCGAGGGCATCGAGAACTGGAACCCGATCTGGAAGCGGCACGGCATCCGCATCCTGCCCGGCCCGTCATCGCTCTGGCTTGACGCCCGCGGCAAGCGCCTGCCGGTGCCGCTCTTCCCGGGCTTCGACACGCTCGGCACCCTCGAGCACATCATGAAGACCGGCCACGACTACACGTGGTTCGTGCTCAACCAGCGGATCATCGGCAAGGAGTTCACGCTCTCGGGATCCGAGCAGAACCCCGATCTCACCGGCAAGTCGGTGCGCGGCGTGATCGACCGGGCGCGCGCGGACGTGCCGGGCCCGGTCAAGGCGTTCATGGACCAAGGAGCCGACTTCATCGTCGAGAACGATCTCCCCTCCCTCGTACGGCGGATGAACGCCCTGACGAAGGACGACCTGATCGACGAGGCGGAGCTGCGCCGCGAGATCACCGCGCGCGACCGGGAGATCGTCAACCCGTTCACCAAGGACCTGCAGATCACCGCGATCCGCGGCTCGCGCAAGTTCCTCGGCGACAAGCTGATCCGCACCGTCGCCCCGCACCGCATCCTCGACCCGAAGGCGGGCCCACTGGTCGCCGTCCGCCTCAACATCCTGACCCGCAAGTCGCTCGGCGGTCTCGAGACGGACCTGTCGTCGCGGGTCCTGACCGAGGGCGGCGAGGCGCTGCCCGGTGTGTACGCGGCAGGTGAGGCGGCCGGGTTCGGCGGCGGCGGCGTGCACGGCTACCGGTCCCTCGAAGGCACGTTCCTCGGCGGCTGCATCTTCTCGGGGCGCGCGGCGGGACGTGCGGCGGCGAAGGCCGTCGGCTAGCCGACGGCCCTTCTCGTACGACGTCTGGAGCGATCCTTCTCGTACGCGTCTAGAGCGACCCGCCTGTCGGCTTCGGCCCGGGCGGGTCGACCCGTTCCACGACACGGAAGCGCTGGGCGACGACCGGTGTGGTGTCGTCCACCGTGAACTCCGGGTCGCCCAGCGCCTCCCGCATCTCGGCGCCGTGCCAGAACTTCTCGTGCACGGCCCGCCATTCGGCGACGGTCCGGTACCCCTCGCCCTCGTCGCTCGCGTGCTGCTGATCCACCTCGGCGAGCGGCAGCACCCGTACCTCGGTCAGCTCGATCACGGCGACGACGCGTTCGTCCGAGTCCACGACCGCACCGCGCTCGCCCGCTGTGGGCAACGGGTCGCCCCAGTGCTCGTAGTCGATGACGAGCCCGGTCGTGGAGGTCTTCTCCCCGGCGAGCACCGCGGCGACCAACTGGTCGCGCAGCGGCCCCGGAAAGGCGAACTCGAAGGTCTTCATGTCCTCGGGGTACGGCATGAGCGCAGCGTAGAGGCGGAGAGTGCGCGCAGGCGCGTCGATTATGACGAATCGCGGACGGAGGGGCCGTGGCCCCTTCACTCCGCGCATCCCAGGTGCTCGAATCGTGGGGTGAACTCCCCCTCGCCCCACGAAGAGCCGGCCGACGGCCGGGGCACCCCTGCCGGACGGCGGCTCGTGCTCGGCATGCTCGGGCTCGGCGCCGCCGGTATCGCCGCCGCCCCCGTACTGCAGCGCGGCGTCGAGGCGGTGGCCGCGAAGGACCCCACGGGCCTGACCGACGTGCTGCCCGCGGGCGGCGGCTTCCGCTACTACTCGGTGGTCGCCTCCGTGCCGCGCAAGAACGAGGACACCTACCGCCTCACCGTCGACGGACTCGTCGAGCACAAGGCGACGTACACCCTCGGCGAACTCCGCGCGCTCCCGCAGACCCGGATCGTCCGCGACGTCCAGTGCGTCACGGGCTGGCGCGTACCCGACACACCCTTCCAAGGCGTGCTGCTCTCCGCACTGTTGGACGCCGCGGGGGTCCGCCCGGAAGGCCGCGCCATCCGTTTCGAGTGCTTCGACGGCGCGTACAGCGAAAGCCTCACCCTGCGGCAGGCGCGGCGCAAAGACGTGCTCGTCGCCCACCGCATGCGGGACAAGGACCTCTCCCACGCGCACGGCGGTCCGGTCCGTCTCTATGTGGCGCCCATGTACTTCTACAAGTCGGCCAAGTGGCTCTCCCGGATCACCGTCACCGACAAGGTCATCCCCGGTTACTGGGAGGAGCGAGGCTATGACATCGACGCCTGGGTCGGCCGGTCCAACGGCCGCGACGACAACCCCACGGTCTGAACTCCCGGCGCGGGTACGGAGGTTCAGCCGGGGCGAGCGCTGGATCCACCGCACTTCGGCAGTCCTGATGACCGTCTGCCTCGTCTCCGCCGCCTGCCTCTACCTGCCCTCCCTGGCTCAACTCGTGGGCCGCCGCCACCTGGTGGTGACGATCCACGAGTGGTCCGGCATCCTGCTGCCCGCCCCGTTCCTCATCGGCCTCGTCTCCCGCGCCTTCCGCGCGGACCTGCGCCGCCTCAACCGCTTCGGCGCCCATGACAGGCAGTGGTGGCGTGCCGCGCTGCGCCGCGAGAAGGGGCCGCGGCCGGCCGGCAAGTTCAACGCCGGCCAGAAGTCGTACGCGGCGTGGATCGCCGGGGCGACCCTGGTGATGCTCGGGACGGGCCTGATCATGTGGTTCACGCACCTCACGCCGCTGACCTGGCGCACGGGCTCGACCTTCGTCCACGACTGGCTCGCCCTCGCGGTCTCGGTCGTCCTGGCCGGCCACATCGGCAAGGCCCTCGCGGACCCGGAGTCCCGGCGCGGCCTGCGTACGGGATCGGTGGACCGCGCGTGGGCGGAACGCGAACACTCCTTGTGGAGGCCCTGAAGCGAGCGCGGGCGGTCCGGTGCGAAGGCCCTGAAGTGAGCGTGGGGCAGTCCTCCGCCTCGCGGACGAACCGGGCTTCCACGCCGTCTACGCGGCGGACGAGACCTGGCACAAGGACATGCGGCTCCTGTTCGCCGCGGCCGCTCGTGAGACCAGCCGCATCCGCCCGGGCCCGAGCCTGTCCTCGGTCGTGCTGCGCGAGCCCACGCTCATCGCCCAGGCGCTGGCCACGCTCGACGAACTCTCCGGCGGACGCGCCGAGGCGTCCTGTCGAGCGGCAACTTCGGACTGCTCGCGCAGTACGGCATCGACTGGACCCGGCAGAAGCCGCTCTCGCGCACCAAGGAAGCGCGGCATGTGATCCGCACGCTCCTCGATGAGGGGACCATCACCTACGACGGTGAATTCTTCTCGTACGAGGGCCTGTTCACGTTCGCGCGCCCGGTACAGGAGCGGGTGCCGCTGAAGCGGGGAGCGATGTGCGGCCCCAAGTCCTTCGAGGCGGCAGGCGAATGGTCGGACGGCTGACATCACGCGCTCAGCTGCACCGGCGAGGCGTACGGCTACGCGGTCGGGCATCTGCGGATCGGTGCCGAGCGGGCGGGCGAGGACTGGCGGAGGCCCGGCATCGGCGCCGGGGTGGTGTTCGCGACCGGGCCCGACTCGGCGAAGGCGAAGGAGGCGGCGCGCTCCATGGTCGGGATCTGCGCCTCGTCGATGCCCGAGGAGCAGCTGCGGCGCAACGGCGTGGAGCCGGCCGAACTCAAGCCGGTGACCGACGCGATCGCGGCCGGGGACCTGGCCCGCGGGGATGCAGCTGACCTCGCCGGAGACCGCCGAGAAGCTGTCCGTCGCGGGTGCGCCCGAGGAGTGCCTGGAGAAGACCCGGCGCGAGATCGGACCGAGCGGTGTGAACCAGATGATCTGCGCCGTCACCGACCGGGCGCTGGTCCGCGCCTTCACCGGCCGGGACCTGCCGGGAGCCGTGGACGTGGACACCCAACTGCGCCTGATCCACGAGGAGATCATGCCCGCGTGGGGACGCCAGGGCTGATCCGCGAGGCAGCGCCTAGGGCAGGGCGAGCGGGGTGTTGCCGGTGAGGGCGTCGAGTACGGCCCAGTCGCACTCGACCGGGTAGCCGTCCAGGTCTTCGAGCAGCGCGTAGGGGTCGAAGTCGTCCGCTGCTTCGTCCCGGGGCGGGCGGGTGGCGAGGAGGGGATCCTCTTCGGGCGCCCGTCCGGCCGTCACCCGCTCCGCCTCGCGCCGGCAGCGCCCGGTGTCGGCGTCGATCGCCTCGTTGCAGGACGCGTCCACGGAGAACGAGGTGGCGACCAGGGTGCCTTCGAGCCGCGCCCGGGCCGCTCGGACCGAGGCGTCCCACCGGGCCTCCTGCAGCAGCTCGATCTCTTCGGCGCACTGCCCCGCGCTGCGCTGTTCGATGTGCTGAGGGTTGCGGTCCAAGTGGTTCGGACCGGCGTACGCGGCGAGGGCCACCGCCGCGATCAGGACGAGACGCGAAGCGCGCCGCCGCACAGCGGTCCCCCTTCGCGTCCGGCCGGCCGGGGCGGGCCGCCCGGCAGTGGCACACCTTAGCGATCACCGGGTGGCGTGCCGCCCAGGGGGTCGGGGGCGCTCAGAGCTTGCGCAGCTTCGCGGCGGCTTGTGCCGCGATCTCCTCGGGCGTCGGCGTCACGTCGACCACGACGCCCGCCTCGTCGGCGCCCAGCTCCTCCAGCGCCTCGAACTGCGAAGCGATCAGCGAGGCCGGCATGAAGTGGCCCTCGCGCGCCGACTGCCGTGCGGTGATCAGTTCGCGCGAGCCCGACAGATGCAGGAACACGAGCCCGGGCGCGGCCGCCCGCAGCCGGTCCCGGTACACGCGCTTCAAGGCCGAACAGCTCACGACCCCGCCGAGCCCCACCCGCGAAGCCGCCCACGCACCGAGCGAGTCGAGCCACGGCCACCGGTCCTCATCGGTGAGCGGCGTGCCGGAGCGCATCTTCTCGATGTTGGCCGGCGAGTGGAACTCGTCCGCCTCCGCGTACGGCACCCCCAGCTCAGCGGCCAGCAGACGACCGACCGTGGTCTTGCCCGTTCCGGACACACCCATGATCACCACGACCTGATCGGAGCCCACAGCCGCTCACCCTCCTCGGTGTTCGTGCACGTCACGTTCATGATGCCGGACGGGTCGGGCGGGAAAGTCACGGGGCGAGACGGCCGCCGCCCGTGCGTCAGGCGAGAAACTCACCGTCCACATAGACCCACGCACCGTCCAGCCGCACGAACCGGCTGCGCTCATGCAGTTCACCGGGTGCGCCCGCGTCGGTGTAGCGGGCCAGGAAGGTCACGGTGCCGGTGGCATGGAACGCCGTGCCCTCGGTCGTGGCCTCGATCGTCAGGCCCGCCCACCGCATCCCGGAGTCGAAGCCCACGCCCGGCGGCCTCGTGTCCGGGTGCCAGGTCCGCAGGAGATACGCCTCATCCCGTACGACGAAGGCCGCGTACCGGGAACGCATCAGCTCCTCGGGCGTCGCGGCCCGGGCCGTCCCGGAGTGGAGGCGGCCGCAGCACTCCCCGTAGGGGACACCCTGACCGCACGGGCAGGGTGTCGTCGCGGTGACGGCGGATGCCGGGGTGCGCTGGGCGGCAGTGGCCTGAGCGCGGCGATTGGGGCGTCGTGACATGGGCGCCATTGTCCCCCGGGCCCTGTCCACCGGGCCCCACCCACCCCAGCCGCCCCCGTTCGATTCAGGTGCGGCGTACATCTATCACCTGTGGATCTACATCAGGTGGAGGGAACGACCCCGTTCTCTACACCCAGCGCAGTACACAGGTCCAGCCCCAGGGGCTGAGTGAATCACCGATTCCGGCGTTGACGATGGATGGGTACACCGGACAGAACTTCCTGCTTTCTCCCGTCTGCCCGGTCTTCGTCCTGCCCGTAACTCGACGGAAGCTTGGTCTCAGGTGGCTACGTTCCTTTATCGACTCGGCCGAGGCGCGTTCCGACGCCGCGGTCTGGTCGCCCTTCTGTGGGTGGCCATACTCGTGGGCATAGGCGGCGCCTCTTCGGTCGCGCCGGCCGCGCCCGAAGACTCCTTCTCCATGCCCGGAACCGAGTCCCAGAAGGCCTTCGACCTGCTGGCCGAGCGCTTCCCGGGCCAGGCCTCCGACGGTGCCACGGCCCGTGTGGTGATCAAGGCCCCCGAGGGCGAGAAGCTCACCGAAGGCCCCGGCAAGGCGCACGTCGACGCCCTGCTCAAGGATCTCGGCGACAACCCGCAGGTCAAGGAGGTCGCCGACCCCTTCAAGGCCAACGCCGTCAGCAAGGACGGCTCGACCGCGTACGCCTCCGTGTCGTACTCGGTCAACGCGCAGGAGCTGACCGACAAGGCTCGTGAGGCGCTCACCAAGACCACCGACGAAGCCCGCAGCGACGGCTACACCATCGAGACCGGCGGCGACGCCGTCCAGGCCGAGCCCGAGATGGGCGGCACCGCCGAGCTGATCGGCATGGGCGTCGCGCTCGTCGTCCTGGTCCTGACCTTCGGCTCGCTGGTCGCGGCCGGCATGCCGCTGCTGTCCGCCATCATCGGCGTCGGGATCGGCGTCTCCGGTATCGCGGCGCTCGGGTCCCTGCTCGGCCTGTCCGCCACCACCGGCACGCTCGCCACGATGATCGGTCTCGCGGTCGCCATCGACTACGCGCTGTTCATCATCGCCCGCTACCGGGCCGAGGTCGCCGAAGGCCGTTCGTACGAGGAAGCCGCGGGCCGCGCCGTCGGCACCGCCGGTTCCGCCGTGGTGTTCGCCGGACTCACCGTGATCGTCGCCCTCTCGGGCCTGGCGGTCGTCAACATCCCGATCCTCACCAAGATGGGTCTGGCCGCGGCGGCCACCGTGGCCGTCGCCGTCCTCATCGCGCTCACCCTCACCCCGGCGCTGCTCGCCTTCGCCGGCAAGAAGGCGCTCAGCCGCAAGGACCGCAAGGCCCTCAAGACCGGCACCGAGCCGAAGAACGCAGGCAAGACCAAGCTCGGCACCCGCTGGGCCCACTTCGTGCTGCGCCGCCCGGTGACCGTGCTGATCACCGCGGTGCTCGGCCTCGGCGTCATCGCCCTGCCGGCCACGAGCCTCGAGCTCGGCCTGCCGGACGAGGGCACCGCCGCGCCCGACTCCACGCAGCGCAAGGCGTACGACATCCTGTCGGACTCCTTCGGCGCCGGATTCAACGGTCCGCTGAACGTCGTCGTCGATGCCAAGGGCGTCGCCGACCCGCAGGCCGCCGCCGACGCGGTGGGCAAGAAGATCACCGACCAGGGCGATGCGGCCGCCGTCACCCCGGCCGTGTTCAACAAGGCCGGCGACACCGCCACCATGATCGTCGTACCCAAGACCGGCCCGAGCGACCCGGCCACCGAGACGCTGGTCCGCGACTTGCGGGACCTCGCGGGTGACATGAAGACCGAGACCGGCGCCACCGTTCTCGTCACCGGCATGACCGCGATGACGATCGATTTCTCGCAGACGCTCAACGACGCGCTGCTGCCGTACCTCGGCATCATCGTCGGCCTGGCGGTCATCCTGCTGATGCTGGTGTTCCGCTCGGTCCTCGTCCCGCTGAAGGCCGCGCTGGGCTTCCTGCTCTCCGTCATGGCCGCCCTCGGCTCGCTGGTCGCGGTCTTCCAGTGGGGCTGGCTCGCCGACGTCTTCGGCGTGGACCAGCCGGGTCCGATCATGTCGATGATGCCGATCTTCATGATCGGTGTGGTCTTCGGTCTGGCCATGGACTACGAGGTCTTCCTGGTGACCCGGATGCGTGAGGCCTACGTGCACGGCGCCACGCCCGCCGAGGCCATCACCAAGGGCTTCACCCTGGGCGGCCGGGTGGTCGCCGCGGCCGCGGTCATCATGATCAGCGTGTTCTCCGGCTTCATCCTGGAGAACGACGACATGGTCAAGACGATGGGCTTCGGCCTGGCGATCGCTGTCCTCTTCGACGCCTTCGTGGTCCGCATGGCCATCGTGCCCGCGGTCCTGGCGCTGCTCGGCCACAAGGCCTGGTGGCTGCCGAAGTGGCTGAACCGCATCCTGCCGAACGTCGACGTCGAGGGCGAGAAACTGCACAAGCAGCTCGGTGACACCTCGGTGCCGGCGCAGGAGCAGCGCGAGCCCGAGCCCGCCGGAGTCTGATCCGTCGGTGGCGCAAGGGGGGGGCGGCCCGGGGGGTGCCGGCCCGGCGCCCCCCCCTCTGTG
>NZ_JAEIMH010000009.1:136915-144731 GCF_016464295.1 Streptomyces sp. N35
CGGGGCTCCGCCGGGGGGCGCCGGAGGGGCCGCCCGCCCGGGAGGCGCCGGCACGGGCCCACCTTGCGTTTGTGCGCTCTCTGCCCGTTCGCCGCGCCGTCCCTCGTATGGGCGCATAACGTGGCAGATACGGATCTCCCGGGCCGGAATCCCGCGTGTGCATCCCGAGCCGGAATCCCGAGCCGAAGATCCGAGCCGGATCCCCGAAGCAGGAGGCAGAAGCCATGCCCGCATACCCGCTGGGCGCACCGTGCTGGGTCGACGCGATGTTCCCGGACCTCGACGCCGCCAAGTCCTTCTACAGCGAGCTCTTCGGCTGGACCTACACCGAAGGCTCCGCGGAGTTCGGCGGCTACACCCAGGCGTTCGCCGACGGCAAGGCCGTGGCCGCCGTCGTGCCGCAGATGCCGGGCATGGAGGAGCAGCCGCCCGCGTGGAGCCTGTATCTGGCGGCGCCCGATATCGAGGCCACGACCGCCGAGATCAAGGCGAACGGCGGCACCGTCGTCATGGACCCCATGCAGGTCGGCGAGTTCGGCTCCATGGTCGTCGCGCAGGATCCCGGCGGCGTGTTCTTCAGCGTCTGGCAGGCCGGTGCGCACCAGGGCTTCGAGAAGGTCAACGAGCCCGGAGCCTTCTGCTGGGCCGAGGTCACCACGCGTGACCCGGACGCGGCGGACGCGTTCTTCCCCGCCGTCTTCGGCTACAACGCCCAGCGGATTCCCGACGAGACCATCGACTTCACGGTGTGGGACCTGGGCGAGGACCCGGTCCTCGGGCGCTTCAAGATGACCGAGGACTTCCCGCCGGAGGTCCCCTCGCACATCAACGTCTACTTCGTGGTCGAAGACTGCGACGCCGCAGTCGAGACCGTCAAACGCCTCGGGGGAGAGGTCCACATCGGCCCCATGGGCAGCCCCTTCGGCCGCTTCGCTTCGGTGACGGACCCGCAGGGCGCCGCGTTCTCCGTGATCGACGTGGCGACCATGGAAGGCGATATGCCCGATCTGGGATGACAGTTCAGGCATACGGTGGGGTGCGGGCCGAGTGAGGGCCGCACCCCACCGCCTTGTGCGGACCCGAAATCCCGTGCACCCGGGGACGATCTCCCCGATCCGATGCATCATGCTTGCCAGGCGCGCCCGCCGATCAAGGCGCCGCGGACCGTACGGCAAGGGGGAACACGGGTGAACCGTTACGAGCGCCACGGCGAACTGCTCCGCCTGCTCGCCGAGCAGCGCCAGCTCGACGTCGAGTCGGCGGCCAAGGACCTGGACGTCTCCGCGGCCACGATCCGCCGCGACCTCGACCAGCTCGCCGAGCAGGGCCTGTTGATCCGCACCCGCGGCGGCGCGATGCCCAACGACGTCACCTACGACCTTCCGCTGCGCTACCGCTACGCCCGCGACTCCGTCGAGAAGGAACGCATCGGCCGGGCCGCCGCGGCACTGGCCACACGGGGCATGGTCGTCGGCATCAACGGCGGCACGACCACCACCGAAGTCGCCCGCGCCCTGGCCGCCCGCCCCGACCTCCTGGAACGTGAACCGTCCGACGGTCCCGCGCTCACCCTGGTCACGAACGCCCTGAACATCGGCCACGAGTTGGCGGTGCGCACCCACATCAAGGTCGTCACCACGGGTGGCGTCGCCATGGCGCAGTCGTACGAACTCGTCGGCCCGCTCGCCGGGTTGATCCTCAAGGAGATACGCCTGGACATCGCCTTCATCGGCGTCGACGCCCTCGACCCCGAGCGCGGTGCCAGCGCCCGCAGCGAACACGAGGCCAGCATCAACGCCCTTCTCGCCGAACAGGCCGACCGCCTGGTCGTCGTCGCCGACTCCAGCAAGCTCGGCATCCAGGCCTTCGCCCGCATCTGCCCGCCCCAGGCGATCGACACGGTGGTCACGGACGACCGCTCGCCCGAGAAGGCCAAGGCGTTCGAGGAGCGGGGCATGACCGTGATCCAGGCATAGAACCTGCCGTGCGGGTCGGTCCCTGTCAGCCGACGGGCGGCAGGATGATGCAGGTCGTGGTCGCGTGCGCGATCAGCTTCCCCTGCTCGTCGAGGACCTTGCCCTCGGCGGTGGCCGTACGCCGTCCGGCGTGGATGACGGTGCCCTCGGCGGTGAGGGTCTGGCCGTCGGTGCGGGCGGACCGGATGTAGTTGACCTTGAGTTCGAGCGTGGTGTACCCAGTGCCGGCGGGCAGCGTGGTGTGCACGGCGCAGCCCATCGCGGAGTCGAGCAGGGTGGCGGCGATCCCGCCGTGGACGCTGCCGAGGGGGTTGGCGAAGTCCGGGCGGGTGTCGAGCGAGAGGACGATACGGCCGTGCTCGACCTCGTCGAAGCGCATCCCGAGCAGGCGGCCGATGGAGGGCACGTCGGCGGGGCGTTCGGTCTGCACCCAGCGCATCAGCTCCAGGCCGGTCATGGCGGTGAAGTCGGTGGTCGTCACGGTGGTTCTCCTTGCACGGTGCTGTCGTCCCGCCGCGAGCGGCGGCGGGACGGACGTCGGACGGGATGAGGCTCGATGTGGTCCGGGACGCTGCCACGGCGGGCTCTTCGGGGCAGCGCGTGTACGGCCGGCCGGTGCTCGTCAGCCGAGCGGGGCGGTGGTGTCGCGCAGAGCGGCAAGGGCCGGGGCGTACATACGGGCCTTGATGGTGCCGAGGGTGTCGCCGGCCTTGTTCACCTGAGCCTGGGCGAGTTCGACGGCGGTGGTGCGTACGGCGTCCTCGGTGACCGCCCGGTCGACGATGCCGGCGGGCGCGGCGTCGGGGGCGCCCGAGCGGCGGGCGGTGACCATCGCCTCGTGCGCGGTCCCCGGCGCGAGACGGGACTGGATCAGGGCGGACATGCCGGGAGTGAACGGGATGTTGATGTCGGCCTCGGGCAGGCACCAGTAGCCGCGGTCGGCCCGCATCACGCGGAAGTCCTGGGCGAGCGAGAACATCGCGCCGGCCGCGAAGGTGTGCCCCTGCAGCGCGGCCACGGTGACGACCGGCAGCGACAGCATCCGCGCGAAGAGCTCATGGACGGAGACGACATAGTCCTGGTGCCGGTCGGCGTGGGCGAACAGCCAGTCCAGGTCGAGCCCGTTGGAGTAGAACTTGCCGCTCGCGGCGGTCACCAGGGCGCGCGGGCCTTCCGCCTTCTCCACCTCGTCCAGCGCGGCGCCTACGGCGGTGAGCCAGTCGGGGTGGAAGCGGTTCTCTCCGTCTCCGAGGTCGAGGACGAAGACGTTGTCCTGACGGTCGAGCGAGGGCATGGCGACTCCTTCGGGCATGGCGGCTTCTTCGTACAGCGGTTACGGCCGGGCCGGCGGCGCGGCACCGGGCCGGTCGCGCAGGGCATGGTGGAGCAGATCGTGGATCTCGGCGGCGGCCCCTTCGATCGGGGCGGTGCTCTGCTCGGCGCGGCACATGATCACCGCGCCTTCGACCGCGGCGATGATGAACGCGCCCAGCCGGCGGCTGCGTTCCTCGGTCAGGCCGTGCCGGACGAAGAGGGCCGCCAGGGCTTCCTGCCAGCGGGCGAAGACAGCGGCGGCCGAGCGGGCGAGCTGGGGCGCGTCGTCGTTGGTCTCGACGGCCACCGCCACGATCGGGCAGCCGGCCCGGAACTCGCTCTCCACGAGCCGGTCGCGCCACAGCAGGAAGAACGCGTCGACGGCCTCCACCGGATCATCCGCCCGCACGGCGGCGTCGATCAGGCCCGCGATGAAGTCCCCTGCGAGCGCCACCGCTTCATCGATGAGCTGAGCCCGTCCGCCGGGGAAGTGGTGATACACCGAACCCCTGGGGGCGCCGCTGTGGGCGAGCACCCGGTCCACGCTGGTCGCGCTCGCCCCGTACTCGCGCAGCAGTGCGGCGGCACTGAGGATCATCCGGTCACGGCTGTCACTTCTGCGCGGACTCACGCACCCGCCCCCTTCCGGCGACCGGGCAGCCCCGGTGGGCTACCTATCGGTAACTTATGGGCTATGGCATAGAACATGCAAGAGGTGGATCCGACCGGAGGCTGCCTCCGTTCGCATCAAGTAACTCGGGTACACCGCAGAGGCGTTGGGGCGGTGGCTGCGGGCGATGGAGGAGTACCGCGGCGCCTTCACCCCCGGCCGCACAGGCAGGACGACGCAGGCGTGCGGGCCCGCCTCCTCCCCGAGGAGACGGGCCCGTACGGTTCGGTCGCGCCGCTCAGTACGTGGTGGGCAGGTGCTTGTAGCAGTACGTGTCGCCGCCCACGGACTTCAGCAGGGCATTGCCGGTCTTCTTGCCCACGATGCCGTCGTACGGCCTGACCTTGAAGTCCTCCTGGAAGGCCTTCACCCAGGCCTTGGTGTAGCTGCCGTACTTGCCGTCCTCCTCGAGGGCGGTGCCGTAGGTGCGGTTGATGATCCGCTGGACGCACCACACACCGCTGCCGGACGAGCCGTGGCTCAGGGTGGGCGCGCCCGGGCGGGCCTCGGCGGCGGTCGTGGTCATCAGGCCGAGCGTGCCGGCGGTGACGGCGGCGGCCGCGAGACCGGCCTTCAGACGGAGACTGCGCATGGGGTTCCTCCCCGTGTCGGCGGGCGGCCCGGTGCCGCCCGGCTTGGTGGAACGACCGTGCCCAGGCCGCGCCGCCGAGGGCGATGCATCTCATCCTCGGCAGGACCTTGGGTCGGTACGTCGACGGGGGTGGACCATGACCCGCTGGAAGCCGTTGCCCGGCGCGCTGCCGGAACGTGAGCGACAACTCGCCGTCCAGCTGAGGAGGTTGAAGGACCGCGGCGGCCTGAGCTTCACCGCGCTTGCCGCGAAGACCTCGTACAGCTCCTCGTCCTGGGAGCGCTGTCTCAACGGAAAGAAGCCCGTGCCGCGCGAGGCCGTGGAGGAGCTGGCGCGGCTGTGCGGGGCGGATGCGACACGGCTGCTCGTCCTGCACGAGGCGGCGACCGCGACCGCGTCCGCCGACCGGACACCGCATCCACCGCCCTTGCCGGCGACCGGAGATGCCCGGCGCACGAGCATGGCGCTCATGTCCCGTAGGGAGGCAGATGCCGTTCCTGCGGGGCACCCGGCCGACGAACCGCCGCCCCAGGCCCGCTCCGCGCGCGGTGGCACCCTCGCCGTGGCGCGGACCGTACGCGGTCGCCTCATTGCCGGAGCCCTGATCGCCACCGCCTTCGGCGCCGGGCTCCTCGTCGGCGCCCAGTGGCTCGGCGCCGGGGAGCGGGCCCCCGCGACCACCGCCGAGTACCGCGTCGGCGCCACGTACGCCTGTGAAAACGTCCACCACGACGGCCGGTTGTACACGGGCCACAGCGCCACCCGCGAGGCGCTGCTCGAGCCCGCGATCTGCGCAGCACCGCACTGCCGCCGCGCGACGCGGTCGAGGACCTGTGCCGCGTCGCGGGGGCAGAGGCCGCTCTCGCCACCACCCTGGCCTTGAACCTGACGCTGCCGACGACCGGCGGCGACACCCGCCCCGCCACCTTGCCACCCTCTGCCGCCCCGGGTTGCACAGGCCGTACATGCGAAGGCCAGGACCCCGTGAGCATGGGCTGCGGCGGAGCGGACATGGTCACCACACTCGCCACGCACACCGCGGGCGACCGCCGTGTGGAACTCCGCTACGGCAAGCCGTGCGCCGCGGTCTGGGCGCGCGCCACCCATCTGCACAAGGGGGGCCGGGTCGACGTGACCCTGCAGGGCAGGCCATCGCAGCGGATCGTCTCGCAGGGCGGTCCGCGCTATGCGGCAACTCCGATGACAGCCGCCACGGTCGATCCCTCCCGCGCCACCGTCTGCCTGCCCCCGGCCGAAGGCGCCCGCCGCTGCTTCACGGCCGGCACCGAATCCTGACGCCGCGGGCCCCTGAGCGCGGAGGTCAAGCCGAGGCGTCGCCCCGCACGCCTGCCGTCAGATACCCGAGGACCATGTCCCCGAGCATCGCGCGATAGTGCTTGCGCCGCCCCGGCTGGGTGAGGTCGCGGTCGAAAAGTGCCTGGAACGTATGGCGGTTGGCGACGCGGAAGAAGCAGAACGAGCTGATCATCGCGTGGACGTCGATCGCGTCCACATCGTCACGGAAGACACCCTCCGCGCGCCCGGTCTCGAGGATTCGCCCGATGACCTCGATCGCGGGGGAGTTGAGTGAGCGCAGATGCTCGGAACCCGCGACATGTTCGGCCCCGTGGATGTTCTCGATGCTCACGAGCCGGATGAAGTCGGGGTGGGCCTCATGGTGATCGAAGGTCAGCTCCGCGAGCCGGCGGATCGCCGCCACCGGATCCAGATGCTCGACGTCGAGCTTCTGCTCCTGGGTGCGGATCACCGTATAGGCGCGTTCGAGTACGGCTGTGAAGAGCTGTTCCTTGCTGCCGAAGTAGTAGTAGATCATCCGCTTCGTGGTGCGCATCCGGGCGGCGATCTCGTCCACGCGCGCCCCGGTGTACCCGGCCCGGGCGAATTCGTCCGTGGCCACATCGAGAATCTCGGCCCGGGTGCGCGCCGCGTCCCGGGTACGCCGCGAAGGGGATTCGGTCGGCTGCGCGGCGGCCATGCGGCTCCTCGGGTACGGACGATGCGGCGCCGGCCAGTCTAGCTTCGGGGGCGCAACGCGCCGCAGGGCCCTCGGACGCGTGCGGGCGGCTTGTGAGCACGGCTTGTCAGTGGCGGTTTGCATACTGCCCCCGAGCGGACATCCGGCGGAGGGGGCGATGGTGCGGACCGTGTACGACGGTGAACTGAGCGTCAGCCACAGCCAGTTCTATGTGGAGAGCCGGCCGGACTCAGGCGGGCGCGAGCGGGTCGATCCGCTGGCGGGCCAGAGCAACGGCCTGTGCGGTGCTGCTGTTCCCGGCTACCTGATCATGACGACGGGCCTGCATACGGGGAGGGTCGGGCTGAAGGTGGAGGTGCACGAGGCCGAGCCTCCGTTGGTCGAGGAGCCGTGGGAGGAGATCGTCGAGGCCTCGTTCCGCCCCGTCTCCTCGGACACCGCGATCTTCCCCTGGGGCGACGGGAGACTGTGCTCGCTCGACCTGCCCCTGGTCGACCACAGGGTCCGCTACTGCGGGCTGGGGATGGAGCTGTCATGGGACGACGAGACCGCGGTCCTCGAAGGCGGGCCCCCGGTCGATCACTACCTGCTGCAGTTCTGGCCGGCACCACCTGCTCCGGACAGAGTGATCAAGCAGACGACCCGGAGCGCTGACCACTGGCACCAGTACGCTCGGAGCAGGCCGCCCGGGCCGACAGCCGAGGAGCTGGCCGAGGCCGAGCGCACGCGACGCGCCATCATCCGCGAGGCGCACCGGCAGCCGCAGGAGTGCGGGTGGGGCGACCGGGAGCCGAGCCCGACGCTGCGTGAGGTCGGCGGCAACAAATGGGGGCTCATCCCCTTGGACCGTGATCTGCTGGACGCCGTCGACTCGGCTGCTCCCGCAGTCCAGCGCGAGATCGCCGACTGGGCGCTGTACCGCGCGCTCGCCGCGTCCGGCCTCGACAGCTTCCGCGAATTCACCCGTGCCCGGATGTTCCTCCGCAGGCGCGTCGCGCTGTCGACCCCGTTCCAAGATCCCGACGGTGCCTGGTACTGGTTCTTCGAGCAGAAGAACCTCCCGACGACCTTCGTGGACTCCGTGGACTCAGCGGACGCCGCGGACTCCGTGGACGGAGCGCGGCACGGCGTGCGACAACAGGCCATGGCCATGTCGGCGCTCTTCGCCGCGGCGGAGGAGGACCCCCTGCGCGCCGCCCTCGACACCCTGTACGCCACAGCCCGTACCTACGGCAACACCTACCCGGCCCTCCTCGCCGAGGTGCGGG
>NZ_JAEIMH010000090.1:0-13567 GCF_016464295.1 Streptomyces sp. N35
AGCCCGCGGCTGCCGCGCGGTCGGCGCCCGCCGCCGAGCCGCAGGGCCTGCCCGCCGCTGCCGAGCCGCAGGGCCCGCCCGCCGCCGAGCCGGCCGTCCGCACCGTGCCGCTCGATCCGCCCCAGCCCGCCGATGCCCTGCCCCAACTGACCGGCCAGGGCCTCTACTTCTCCCTCCCCAACGGCACGATCAACGCCTTCGCTCCGGACACCGGCCGGCGCCTCTGGCAGGGCGACACCCGCCTCGACCTGCCCGGCCCCGTGGAAACCTCCGCCACGCACGTCTACGCCGCCTCGCCGGGCGGCCGTGTCTCGGCACTGAACCTCGCCGACGGCAGCTTCACCTGGTCCCGCAGCGCCCCCGCCGACGCGGGTGCGCCCACCGCGGCCACAGGCCCCCGCCCCGTACTCCTCGGTGACGCGCTCTACATCCCTTACGGCACCCGCGCGGTCTTCAGCATCGACGTCAACGATCCCCAGTCCGGACTCCGGACCCCGCCGCCCCGGCGGACGACACCCGCGAAGTCGTCACCCCCGAAGACTCCTGGTTGATCACCACCGGCCGGGAACGCCGGCGAGCGCTCGCCGGAAGCGGTCCAGCCTCCCGTTCTCCCCCTCTGCACCGTGCGGCGCCCGTACGCTGACGGGCAGTTGGGCAGGTGTCGTGGCGAGCGGGGGAGTGGGCCGGTGGAGCACCGAGGGGTACTCGGGGTCGTCGGGTGTGCCACGGACGGTGTGGAGCAGCTGCGTGCGGGCCTCGTACGGCCCGCGATGGCTCGCGGGTGGCAGGTGGCCGTGACACTGACGCCCACGGCCGCTCGCTGGCTGCGCGAGGGGGACGAGATCGAGCGCCTGGAGAGCCTGACCGGCCTGCCGGTACGCGACACCCCACGCCTGCCCTCGGAGCCTCGCCCGCACCCGGTGGCCGACTGCTGGATCGTCGCCCCGGCAAGCGCGAACTATGTGGCGAAGCTCGCGGCCGGCATCGCGGACAACCAGGCGCTGACCCAGGTGAGCGAGGCGATCGGCACCCTGGACGTGCCGGTGATCGTCTTCCCGCGCATCAACGCCGCCCACGCGCGGCACCCGGCCTGGGACGGCCACATCGAGACCCTCCGCAAGGGCCAGGTGGAACTCGTCCACGGCCCGCAGGTCTGGCCGCTGCACGAGCCGCGCCAGGAGCCTGCCGGCCGTGACGTCCCGTGGGACCGGATCCTGGCAACCCTCGATCGCTGCGCCGCACCGGCTTGAGCGCGGCAGGCCCCTGCTGGCGGCGCAGCTCGCCAAGCTCCCCGGCTGACGAGGGCGCGGCGCGGGAGCCCCGTTCAGCGCCCGTACGCTGACGGGCAGTTGAGTTCGTGATGGATGAGCGGGGGAGTGGACCGGTGGAGCACCGCGGGGTACTCGGGGTCGTGGGATGCGCCGCGGACGGCCTCGAGCAGAGGCGTACGGGCCTCGTGGCCCCCGCGACGGCCGTCGGGGAGCCCGCGGCGTGACCGGCACCACGGAGGCCCTCGGCGGGCCGGCCGCGGTCGACGGCCGGGCGCGAAGTGTCACGCGCCCGTTCTACGTGTACGCCGTGCTCGCCAACGCGCTGTTCCAGCGAGGCGTATTCGTCCTCTTCCTCTACCAGCGAGGCTTTTCCGCCGGGCAGGTGGCCCTGCTGCAGACACTGCTCTTCCTGGTCAGCGGCCTTGCGGAGATTCCGACGGGAGTCATCGCCGACCGGATCGGCAGGCGTGCCGGCATCGTGATCGGCCAGCTGCTGATCGCCGGATGTCTGCTCGGCCAGGGCATGTTCTCCCCCTACTGGGTGTTCCTCGCGCTGTTCATCGGGCAGGGCGTGGGCATGGCATGTGTGTCCGGCTCGGACACCGCCCTGCTGTACGACCTGCTCGTACGCCGTGGGGCGACGGCCGACTACGTCAAGATCAAGTCCCGTTTCGCCATGCTCGGCACGGTCACCTCGGGAGCGGCCATCGTCGTCGGCGGCCAACTGCAGCAGATTTCCTGGGGAGTCGTCTACGCCGGATCGGCGGCCTGCCTCGTTTCGGCCGCGGTGGTGCTGAGGTCACGCGTGCCCGAGATCCGCGGCGCGGACGCGGTGGACGAGCAGGACGGAGCCGAGGAGCACGGCGACACCACAGCGTGGCGGGCGATGCTTCGGGTGGCCACGCCCGCTCTCGTGACGCTGGTCGTGGTGTCCGGTTTGATGCACGCGACGTTGACGCCGTACATCATCTTCGCGCAGAAGACCCTCTCCGATCAGGGGGCGAGCACCGCATGGGTGAGCGTGGTCATAGCGGCGGGATTCTTCGCCGGCGGGCTCACCCCGCTGCTGTCGGACCGCGCGGACCGGCGCATCGGCTACCGGGTCATCGTCCCCGTGTCCCTCCTGACGCTCGCCGCCGCCCTAGGCCTGAGCGGCCTCGGCCTGGTCTGGGTGACGGTGGCCGCGTTCCTGGCTCTGGTCGGGATTCCCGAGATCACCGCCGTGATCGTCGACAACCTGTTCAACGAGGCCGTGCCGTCGCGCCACCGGGCGAGCCTGCTTTCGATGATCGCGTTCGTGGAGTCGGCCCTCATCGGCATCGGCTACCTCGTCCTCGGCGCCCTCATGGACGGACTGGGCTCCAGCACGGGCATGGCCGCTTATGCCGCGGTCCCCCTGCTGGCATGTCTCCTGTGGCTCCCGGTGCTCTTGCGAGGGGCACGGGTGACCACGCGCACGGACGGCTGATTCCACCCTGCGAATGACAAAGGCCCAGGCAGAGGAAACATCCTTTGACCTGGGCCTTCGTTATATGGAGCGGGCGACAGGAATCGAACCTGCGTAGCCAGGCTGGAAGATCGGGTACGCGGGCCTGGGCGGCGCCCGTGGATCGGTGCCCGATCGGGCACCCTCATGCTGTCGCCTCCTGGTGCAGTACAGCTGAGTCGGGTGGATGACGGGCTGGCTGCGCCGGCGGCTTGCGCTACTTGCGGCTGAGGGTTTGGTATTTCCCGTACGAAGGATCTCCCACGATGTGCCGCATTTTCGGATGCGTCTTCGAGCCGCCGAATTCCCACGGGTTGCCCTCGCAGACGTTGATCCCCAACGTCTTCGCTTCCTTGTCGTCGGTCACCCACCACTTGCCGGTGCCGCTGCACTCCGACACCTTGACGACGTCGTCGACTTCGTTACTGAACACGGCAAGGTTGGTTACGACGACGGTGCCGTCGTCCTCGAAGAGCAGGGTCCCGGTCCCGGTATCGCCCTCGGTCCAGGTGCCTACGATGTCGGCCCGAGACAGTGTCTGCTGCTGCCATATGCACCCCGTGGCCAGCGTCAACACCGCGACCGCCAGGACCACTCCACGCAACCCCGCAGCGACTCGCCCTCGTTCATCACGCATGACTCCCCCTTGCGCACGTCAAACCCTGGTTGCTTCGCACACCAGATCGCCTGGCGCTCACGCTGCCACGAAAGTTGAACATGTTCAACTCTGCTCCGTGTGCACTGGCGGCCCCGCTCCACACCGCATTGAGCAACGGGCAACGGGCAACACCCTGGCGTCCCACAAGGGAGCGAATGCGGACGCGCGGTTCTCGCCGGAACGGGCACGCAGTGGGCACGGACGGCTGATCCGGCCCCATGAACGACGAAGGCCCAGGGAGAGGAATTCATCCTCTGACCTGGGCCTTCGTCGGTATGGAGCGGGCGACGGGAATCGAACCCGCGTAGCTAGTTTGGAAGACTAGGGCTCTACCATTGAGCTACGCCCGCAACGTGCGCACCGCAGGAACCACCAGCTGGTGGCGGCCGCGGCGCACATGCATCGTAGCGGGTCGGTGCGGCGCGGCGCACACCCCATATGCGCGCCCCACGCGCACGCGGCGACCTGCGGCGGGTCCGGCCCCGTAAATGCGGCGGCCCGGGCAGCGGCGGGCATGTACCCTACGTGTCGCACCGACGGGGTGTGGCGCAGCTTGGTAGCGCGTCCGCTTTGGGAGCGGAAGGCCGTGGGTTCAAATCCCGCCACCCCGACCATCTGGGACGACCAGCAGGGACTGGCACACCGACCAGAGTCAAGCCAGGGTCAAGATCGCCTTTTGGGGCGCGTACCCGCTGCGGTTACTATGCAAGCTGCGCGCCCGTGTGCCATCCCGTGAAACCCACCACGAAGCGGTCCCGGCTAACGCGCATCCGCTGCAGCTGTCTGGCTCAGCAGAAACCTAAAGCAGTCAGCCACAAGGAGACCGAACCGTGAAGAGCGCCGTGGAGACCCTGAACCCCACCCGGGTTCGGCTCAGCATCGAGGTGCCCTTCGAGGAGCTCAAGGACAGCCTCGACGCGGCGTACAAGAAGATCAACCAGCAGGTCACGGTGAAGGGCTTCCGTAAGGGCAAGATCCCTGCCCGCGTGATCGACCAGCGCTTCGGTCGTGGTGCTGTGCTGGAGGAGGCCGTCAACGACGCGCTTCCGAAGTTCTACACGCAGGCCGTCAACGAGGCCGAGCTCAACGTCCTGGGCCAGCCCGAGGTGGACATCACCGAGCTGAAGGACAACGAGACCCTCAACTTCACCGCCGAGGTGGACGTCCGCCCCGAGATCGAGATCCCGGACTACTCCGGTATCGAGGTCGAGGTCGACGCCATCGAGGTCACCGACGAGGACATCGACAAGTCCGTCGAGCAGCTCCGTGAGCGCTTCGCCTCGACCTCCCCGGTCGAGCGTGCCGCCGCCGAGGGCGACGTCGTGACGATCGACCTCGAGGCCAAGGTCGACGGCGAGATCCTCGAAGACGGCGTCGCCAGCGACGTCTCGTACACCATCGGCTCCGGCGAGCTCCTCGAGGGCATCGACGAGGCCGTCACCGGTCTCGAGGCCGGCGGCGAGGCCACCTTCACCTCGCAGCTCAAGGGTGGCTCGGCCGAGGGCAAGGACGCCGAGGTCACCGTCAAGGTCTCGCAGGTCGCCGCGCGCGAACTGCCGGAGCTCGACGACGACTTCGCGCAGCTCGCCTCCGAGTTCGACACCCTGGAGGAGCTGAAGGCGGACAGCCGCAAGCGCCTCGCGAACATGAAGGAGTACGACCAGGCCACGCAGGCCCAGGAGCGCGTCCTGGAGAAGCTGCTCGAGCTGGTCGAGGTCCCCGTTCCCGAGAAGCTGCTCGAGGACGAGGTCAACACCCGTAAGCACAACCTCGAGCACCACCAGCTCGGCCAGATGGGCCTGAACCTGGAGCAGTACCTCCAGATCCAGGGCAAGACGGTCGAGGAGTTCGACGCCGAGACCAGCGAGCAGGCGGTCAAGGGCATCAAGACGCAGTTCGTCCTGGACGAGCTCGTCAACAAGGAGAAGCTGAACGTCAGCCAGGAGGAGCTCACCGAGCACCTCATGCGCCGCGCCGCTTCCTCCGGCATGTCCCCCGACCAGTTCGCCCAGGCCGTCGTCGAGGGCGGCCAGGTCCCGATGCTGGTCGGCGAGGTCGCCCGCGGCAAGGCCCTCGCGGTCGTCGTCGAGGCCGCCACGGTCAAGGACACCAACGGTGAGGTCGTCGACCTGAGCGACGACGAGGACGAGGCCGCCGAGGCCGGCGAGACGGTCGACGGCCCGCGCGTTAGGGTCCATGAATACGAGGGCAGGGGAGTCCCCGAAGCCGCCAAGATCGGCGGCGCGACGCGGGGCCCCAGGCCCGAGCAGAAGACGTGAGACGGCCCGGTGCCGTCGTAAGACGAGCAGGTGGATACGTGACGAATCTGATGCCTTCAGCCGCCGGCGACCCTTCCATCGGTGGTGGCCTCGGCGACCAGGTCTACAACCGACTGCTCGGCGAGCGGATCATCTTCCTCGGCCAGGCGGTCGACGACGACATCGCCAACAAGATCACCGCACAGCTGCTGCTCCTTGCCTCCGACCCGGACAAGGACATCTACCTGTACATCAACAGCCCCGGTGGCTCGATCACCGCGGGCATGGCGATCTACGACACCATGCAGTACATCAAGAACGACGTGGTGACGATCGCCATGGGCATGGCCGCCTCGATGGGCCAGTTCCTGCTGAGCGCGGGCACCCCCGGCAAGCGCTTCGCGCTGCCGAACGCCGAGATCCTGATCCACCAGCCCTCCGCGGGCCTCGCGGGTTCCGCGTCGGACATCAAGATCCACGCCGAGCGGCTGCTGCTCACCAAGAAGAAGATGGCCGAGCTGACGGCCTTCCACACCGGTCAGACCGTGGAGCAGGTCACCCGCGACTCGGACCGCGACCGCTGGTTCGACCCGCAGGAGGCCAAGGAGTACGGCCTCATCGACGACATCATGCCCACGGCCGCCAACATGCCGGGCGGCGGCGGCACCGGGGCCTGATGAGCCTGCGGGCCACCTGGCTCCAGTCCTCAGCCCCGCGCAGCCGACCCTCAGCTCACTTCAGGAGAACCCAGTGAACGACTTCCCCGGCAGCGGCCTCTACCAGAGTGCGCAGGCCGAATTCCAGGGCCCGCGCGCCGAGTCGCGCTATGTGATCCCGCGCTTCGTCGAGCGCACCTCGCAGGGCGTGCGCGAGTACGACCCGTACGCGAAGCTCTTCGAGGAGCGCGTGATCTTCCTCGGCGTGCAGATCGACGACGCCTCCGCCAACGACGTCATGGCGCAGCTCCTGTGCCTGGAGTCGATGGACCCGGACCGCGACATCTCGATCTACATCAACAGCCCCGGCGGCTCCTTCACGGCGCTCACGGCCATCTACGACACGATGCAGTTCGTGAAGCCGGACATCCAGACGGTCTGCATGGGCCAGGCCGCCTCGGCCGCCGCGGTGCTGCTCGCCGCCGGTACGCCGGGCAAGCGCATGGCGCTGCCGAACGCCCGTGTGCTGATCCACCAGCCGTACTCGGAGACGGGCCGTGGCCAGGTCTCCGACCTGGAGATCGCCGCCAACGAGATCCTGCGGATGCGTGCGCAGCTCGAGGAGATGCTGGCCAAGCACTCCTCGACGCCGATCGAGAAGATCCGTGACGACATCGAGCGCGACAAGATCCTCACGGCCGAGGACGCGCTCGCGTACGGTCTCGTCGACCAGATCGTCTCGACCCGCAAGCTGAACAACGCGGCGATCGCCTGAGGTCGTCCGACCACACGGCAGCGTTACTTGCGCCCCCTTGGCGCCCGTGCACGCCGCACGTCGCGGCTGATCCGCCGCGACGTGCGGCGTGCACGCTCAGAGCGAACCGCGCCAAGGGGGGCCCGAACGGGGGGCCCGGCAAGGTACCGTCGGATATGAGGCACCAGGAGTCGCTCGCAGGAGCGACTCCCAGGCGAAGGGGAAGCACCTCGTGGCACGCATCGGTGACGGCGGCGATCTGCTCAAGTGTTCTTTCTGCGGAAAGAGTCAGAAGCAGGTCAAGAAGCTCATCGCAGGGCCCGGTGTGTACATCTGCGACGAGTGCATCGACCTCTGCAATGAGATCATCGAGGAGGAGCTCGCCGAGACGAGCGAGGTGCGCTGGGAAGAACTTCCCAAGCCCCGCGAGATCTACGAGTTCCTCGAGGGTTACGTCGTCGGCCAGGAGTCGGCGAAGAAGGCCCTCTCCGTGGCGGTATACAACCACTACAAGCGCGTCCAGGCCGGTGAGTCCAGCGCCCAAGGGCGCGACGACGCCATCGAGTTGGCGAAGTCCAACATCCTGCTGCTCGGCCCGACCGGCTCCGGCAAGACCCTGCTCGCGCAGACGCTCGCCCGGATGCTGAACGTACCGTTCGCGATCGCGGACGCCACGGCGCTGACCGAGGCCGGCTATGTCGGCGAGGACGTCGAGAACATCCTCCTGAAGCTGATCCAGGCCGCCGACTACGACGTCAAGAAGGCCGAGACCGGGATCATCTACATCGACGAGATCGACAAGGTGGCTCGTAAGAGCGAGAACCCGTCGATCACACGCGATGTCTCCGGAGAAGGCGTACAGCAGGCCCTGTTGAAGATCCTCGAGGGGACCACCGCGAGCGTGCCGCCGCAGGGCGGACGCAAGCACCCCCACCAGGAGTTCATCCAGATCGACACCACGAATGTGCTGTTCATCGTGGGTGGCGCGTTCGCCGGTCTGGAGAAGATCATCGAGGGCCGTGCGGGCGCCAAGGGCATCGGCTTCGGCGCCACCATCCGCTCCAAGCGCGAGCTGGAGGAGATGGACCAGTTCGAGGACGTCATGCCCGAGGACCTGGTGAAGTTCGGCATGATCCCCGAGTTCATCGGCCGCCTTCCCGTGATCACGTCGGTGCACAACCTCGACCGCGAGGCGCTCCTGCAGATCCTCGTCGAGCCGCGCAATGCGCTGGTCAAGCAGTACCAGCGGCTCTTCGAACTCGACGGTGTGGAGCTGGACTTCGAGCGCGAGGCGCTCGAGGCCATCGCCGACCAGGCCATCCTGCGCCAGACCGGCGCCCGCGGACTGCGCGCCATCATGGAAGAGGTCCTGCAGTCGGTGATGTACGAGGTGCCGTCCCGCAAGGACGTCGCCCGCGTCGTCATCACCCCGGACGTCGTCCGCTCCAACGTCAACCCGACGCTGGTCCCGCGCATCGTGGGCAAGCCGGACGGGCGGCACGAGAAGAGCGCGTAGCTCTCCTACGTACGTGAAGAAGGGCGCCCGGCCAGTGAGTTGGCCGGGCGCCCTTCTGTGTGCCGTGTCAGCGGATCATCCCGCGACGCGTACTTCCTTGCGCAGGTCGCCCGTCAGGTTCGCCGAGTAGTCCAGCGGGGTGCCCTTGCCGTCCTTGGCCGGGATGCCCACACCGATCGTGCTGTGGTCGGCCCAGATGCAGATGTACTGGCGGTCCACCTGGTTCGTCGCCGGGTTCTTCGCCTCGGCCTGCTGGCACTTCATCAGCGCGCCGTCGGCGCCCTTGGGCGAGACCGACTCCGGCGAGCCGAGCATCGTCAGACCCTGCGACTTGTCGTTCTTCAGGTCCGTGAAGACATCGTCGAGCGCCGTCTTGGGGTCGGCCACCTTGCCGTACAGGCCCACGAAGGTGATCGCCTTCGAGCCGACCACCTTGGACTTGTCCTGCAGCTCCTCCGCCGAGCGGTTGGAGTAGATGACCGTGACGGACATCGGGTTCTCCATCTTGGAGCTCTCGGCTACCAGCTTCGGCATACCGACCGTCGGCGCTGCCGGCTTCGCCTTGGGCGCGCCGGGGATGAGCTCCATCTGCTGGTAGTCGCCCAGCACCTGGTCCTTCGCGTCGATCATGTGCGGGCCGTCGTCCTTCAGCGTGCCCTCGCCCGCGACGCTCCCGCCGCCGCCCGAACCGCCCGAGCCGCCGTTGCTGTCGTCACCCTTGAACGCGAAGTAACCGCCGACACCGAGCGCCACCACGAGCACCGCGGAGCCGATGATGATGGCCGTCTTCTTGCCGCCACCGCCGCCCTGCGGGGGCTGCGGAGCGCCGTAGGGCTGCTGGCCGTACTGGTCCTGGCCGTAAGGCTGCTGGCCGTAACCGGGCTGGCCGGGCTGGCCCGGCTGCTGGCCGTACGCGGGCTGGCCCGGCGGCGTCTGCGGATAGCCGTAACCGGGCTGCTGCTGCGGCTGGCCGTAAGGCTGCTGCGGCTGCTGGCCGTACGGGCCCGGCTGCTGAGGCTGACCGGGCTGCTGGCCATAGGGACCCTGCGGTTCCTGACCGCCGTACGGACCGGGCTGGTTGTAACTCATGATCTGTATTCCTCCATGCTGAAGACGGCTTGGTATTCCAGCACCCTGACCGAAGCGGGGTCTTGGCAAACCGTGCTGACGGAGGCCCCGTTGGTGGTGCGTGACGAGCTACGCGTCAGAGCTTGACGCGTACCTCCTTGCGCAGTTTCGCCGTGAAATCGGCGGCTTCCTCGGGCGTCGTGCCCTTGCCGACCAGCGCACCGGCGACATTGATGTGCGTCACCATCGCGACCGTGCTGTAGTCGGCCCAGATGCAGATCGGGAGCGAGAACTCCTTGGGGCCGCCCTTCGCGGTGCCGTCGCCGTCGGGGTTCTTGAACTTGGCTTCCTGGCACTTCATCGCGGCGCCGTCCCGGTTGAACGACTCGGGACTGCCGACCAGCTCGCCCTTCTCGGGCTCCTTCGCGGCCTCGGCCTTCATCTGCGCGAAGGCCTTGTCGACGACCGACTCCGGGTCCTCGATCTCGCCGTAGACACCGGCGAAGGCGAGGTTCTCCTGCGTGAGGTCCTTGCCGGCCTGGTACTCGGCGTCGACGTCCTGGGGGTTCTTGACCCCCCACTCCTCCGCGTCCTTCATGTCATCGCCGCTGAAGGTGCCGCTGCCCGAGTCCGACTTCGCGTACTTGCCGTCGAGCACCGACTCCGGCGTCGTCAGCTTGTGCGGTCCGTCATCGGCGACATCCGCGCCGGAACCCCCCATGAACCACCAGACACCGCCGGCTATCGCCGCGAGCGCGACCACCGCGCCGACGATGATCCCGATCTTCTTGCCGTTCCCGCCCACCGGCGGAGGCGGCGGGACCTGCCCGTAGGGCGCCTGCCCGTACGGCTGCTGCCCGTAGGGCCCGGGCTGCTGCGGCTGGCCGTAGCCACCGTTCTGCGCGGGAACGCCGTACCCGGGCTGCTGCGGCTGCTGCGGATACCCGTAGCCCGGCTGCTGTGGCGGCTGCTGCGGGTAGCCGCCCTGCTGCCCGTACGGGCCGGGCTGCTGCGGCTGGCCGCCGTACGGACCCGGCTGCTGGTGACTCATGCGGTGGGTTCCCCCTCCAGATGCTTATGCGTTCCGAACATCCTGGCGGAAGCGGTCGCCGAGCGGGGCGGCGGGGGTCACACCGTTACCGAGAATTCCGGTTTCGGGACACCCTTGTGACACCCCTAAACTGTGGGGCGTGACCGAGAACACTCAGCAGCAGCACGCCAGCATCCCCGAGCCCGAACTGCCGAAGACGTACGCGCCGGCCGAGGTAGAGGGGGAGCTGTACGAGCGCTGGGTAGAGCGCGGTTACTTCACTGCCGACGCCAAGAGCGAGAAGCCCCCGTACACGATCGTCATCCCGCCGCCGAACGTCACGGGCTCGCTGCACCTGGGGCATGCCTTCGAGCACACGCTGATCGACGCCCTCACCCGCCGCAAGCGCATGCAGGGCTACGAGACACTGTGGCAGCCCGGCATGGACCACGCGGGCATCGCGACGCAGAACGTCGTCGAGCGCGAGCTGGCCAAGGAAGGCAAGTCCCGCCACGACCTGGGCCGTGAGGCCTTCGTCGAGCGGGTCTGGCAGTGGAAGGACGAGTCCGGCGGCCAGATCGCCGGCCAGATGCGACGCCTCGGCAACGGTGTCGCCTGGGACCGCGACCGCTTCACCATGGACGAGGGGCTCTCCCGCGCCGTCCAGACCGTCTTCAAGAAGATGTACGACGACGGCCTGATCTACCGCGCCGAGCGCATCATCAACTGGTGCCCGCGCTGTCTGACGGCCATCTCGGACATCGAGGTCGACTACCAGGACGACGACGGCGAGCTCGTCTCCATGAAGTACGGCGAGGGCGACGAGACCATCGTCGTCGCGACCACGCGCGCCGAGACGATGCTCGGTGACACCGCGGTCGCCGTCCACCCGGACGACGAGCGCTACCGGCACCTCGTCGGCAAGCAGATCAAGCTCCCGCTGACCGGCCGCTCCATCCCGGTCGTCGCGGACACGCATGTCGACCCGGAGTTCGGCACCGGCGCGGTCAAGGTGACGCCCGCGCACGACCCGAACGACTTCGCGATCGGCCAGCGTCACGACCTCGAGTCGATCGAGGTCCTGGACGAGCGCGGCATCATCACCGCGCACGGCCCCTTCGAGGGCCTCGACCGCTTCGAGGCGCGTTCCGCGATCGTCGCCGCGCTGCGGGCCGACGGCCGGATCGTCGCCGAGAAGCGGCCGTACGTCCACTCGGTCGGGCACTGCTCGCGCTGCAAGACGACCCTGGAGCCGCGGCTTTCGCTGCAGTGGTGGGTCAAGGTCGAGCCGCTCGCCAAGGCCGCCGGTGACGCGGTCCGCGACGGACGGGTCAACATCCACCCGGCCGACCTGACGCAGCGCTACTTCGACTGGGTCGACAACCTCAACGACTGGTGTATTTCACGGCAGTTGTGGTGGGGTCACCGCATCCCGGTCTGGCACGGCCCGAACGGCGAGACCGTCTGCGTCGGCCCGGACGAGCAGCCGCCGAGCGGTGAGGGCTGGTCGCAGGACACCGATGTCCTGGACACCTGGTTCTCGTCCGGCCTGTGGCCGTTCTCGACGATGGGCTGGCCCGAGCGGACCGAGGACCTGGCGAAGTTCTATCCGAACTCGGTCCTGGTCACCGGCTACGACCTGATGTTCTTCTGGGTCGCCCGGATGATGATGTTCGGTCTGTACGCGATGGACGGTGAGGTCCCCTTCCGCACCATCGCGTTCCACGGCATGGTCCGTGACGAGAACGGCAAGAAGATGTCGAAGTCGTTCGGCAACGTCGTCAATCCGCTGGACTGGATGGACAAGTACGGCTCCGACGCCCTGCGCTTCACGCTCGCGCGCGGCGCCAACCCGGGCATCGACGTGCCGATCGGCGAGGACTGGGTCCAGGCGTCGGGCAAGTTCACCAACAAGATCTGGAACGCGACCCGCTTCGCGCTCATGAACGGCGCGACGATCGAGGGCGAACTCCCGCCCGCCGAGCGTCTGTCGGCGACCAACCGCTGGATCCTGTCGCGTCTCAACGAGGTCGTCGCCAAGACCGACGCGCTCTACGAGGACTACCAGTTCTCCAAGCTCAGCGAGGCGCTCTACCACTTCGCGTGGGACGAGGTCTTCGACTGGTACGTCGAGCTCACCAAGACCACGTTCATGGCGGGCGGCCAGGAGGCCGAGGACACCAAGCGCGTCCTCGGTGAGGTCCTGGACGTCACGCTGAAGCTGCTGCACCCGGTCGTCCCGTTCGTGACGGAGACGCTCTGGACCACCCTGACCGGTGGCGAGTCGCTCGTGATCGCCGACTGGCCGAAGGACTCGGGCTTCCGGGACGCCACGGCCGAGAAGGAGATCGAGACCGTCCAGTCCCTGATCACCGAGGTCCGCCGCTTCCGTACGGACCAGGGTCTGCAGCCCGGCCAGAAGGTCCCCGCCCGCGTGGACCTGACCGGCACGGGTCTCGACGCCCACGAGCCGGCCATCCGTCAGCTCCTGCGCCTGCAGCCGGAGGGCGAGGGCTTCTCCGCCACCGCCACGCTGCCGGTCGCGGGCGCCACGGTCGCGCTGGATCTCTCGGGCACGATCGACGTGGAGGCCGAGCGCAAGCGTCTGACCAAGGACCTCGCGGCGGCCGAGAAGGAGGTCGCGGCGGCGAACGGCAAGCTCGGCAACGAGGCGTTCCTGGCCAAGGCCCCCGACCAGGTGGTCGACAAGATCCGTGGCCGGCTCGCCAAGGCCGAGGCCGATATCACCCGTATCCAGGGGCAGTTGGAGAAGCTGCCGGCCGCGTAGCCGGTCGTACGTCCACGAAGGGCTACGCGACCCTCGGGGGGTTGGGGGGTTCCCCGCGGTGTACCGCCGAGGTGGGTGGGTC
>NZ_JAEIMH010000090.1:13577-38185 GCF_016464295.1 Streptomyces sp. N35
ACGCCCACCGCCCCGGCCGCGGCGGGGGACGTGGGGGGCTCCCCTCCGGCGTCGTACCGCGCAGGTCAGTGGCGCAGCGCGGTGAGCACCAGCGCCCGGACCGCGAGGCCGGCCGCGACGAGCGTCGTCACGGCGACGATCGTGCCGAGGGCGGCGAGGAGGGGGGTGCCGCTCACGGCGAGCGCCGCTCCGGGGACGCCGATCGCGGCGGCGTTCAGGGGGCGTGCGTACATGGCTGAACTCCTTTGCCCGGCAAGGGAATGAAGGGTGGGTGGTCAGGTGGCGTACCAGTGGGTCAGGTGGCGTACCAGTGCTCCTGGCGCCGCAGCGCGAGGTCGATCAGGGACTTCACGTACACCGCCTGCCGGAACATGTCGTAGAGCAGCTCGGGCACCAGGAGGGCGGCGACGAGCACGGCCCGCGGGCCCGCGCCGCGGACGGTCACCGCACGTTCCACGACGAAGACGAGGGTGATCGCGGTCCAGAACGGAGCCGCGCCCTGCCAGCCGTTGACCGACAGGTTGAGGACCGCGAACAGGACGAAGCAGGCCAGGGCAAGGGTGCCGAGGCCGAGCAGGAACTGCTGGCGGAAGTAGTACGCGGTGACGGGGGTGCGCCCGTAGTCGCGCAGGTTCTCCAGGGCGCCGCGCTGCCACCGCATCCGCTGGTGCCACAACGCGGGGACGGAGGTCATGACTTCGGTGACCAGACGGCAGCCGTCGGGTGAGACCGTGCGGTGGCCGAGGGTCTTGACGGCCTTGGTGATCTCGTCGTCCTCGGTGAGCGAGGCGAGGCTGTAGCAGCCGCTGCCGCCGCCGAGCCGACCCGCGCGCCGGGCCGCGCGCACCTCGCGCAGGACCGAGGCGCGGAACAGGGTGCCGGTGCCGGTGAGGACCACGGCCTCGTTCCCCTTGCGGTGGATCTCATGGGCGTAGCGCTGGTACTCCATGCGCTGCAGAAGTCCGAGCGGTCCGCCGCCCTGCTCGCCGTAGAAGACACCGCCGACGGCGCCCACTTCGGGGCCGTCGAGGGCAACGGCTGCGGTGTGTACGAAGTCGGGGGCGAGCACCGTGTCGGCGTCCTGGACGAGGACCAGGGCGTCGTCGGCGAGCTCGGTGAGGAGCGGTTCGAGGGCCTGGTTGAGGGCGCCGGCCTTCTTGTCGCGGTTGGCGACGGGCACGAACACCTCGGCGCCGCACCGCTCCGCGATCTCGGCGGTGGCGTCCGTGCAGTTGTCGGCGACGACCACGACACGGTCGGGCCGGCGGGTCTGGCGGTACAGACCGGCGAGTGTGGCGACGATGCGGTCCTGCTCGTCGTGCGCCGGAACCAGGGCCACCAGCTGCATCTCCGTATCTCCTCTCGTACTTTCGGCCGATACGAGGGAGCCTGACAGGTCTCGGTGGCAGGGGGCGTGCCGGTTGGTTGCGGGTCGGTTGCAGGGTCTGCGAACAGGGCGGATTCCGGGGCCTGTTGACGGCCGGTGACCGCCCGGGGCTAGGAAGAGCCCGGCGGCCGGTACCGGTAGCCGATCGAGCGCACCGAGCCGATGGGAGCGGTCTGTCCGGTGGCCTTGCTGATCTTGCCGCGCAGCCGGTGCACCGCGTACTTGACCCGGCCCGGGTCGGCGTCCGGCTCGTGCCAGACCAGGTCGAGCAGCTGCTCGCGCGTGAGCACCTGGCCGGGGTTGCGGGCGAAAGCGGTCAGGAGGTCGAGTTCGAGTACGGACAGGTCGAGGAAGTTCCCGTCGGCGACGGCCTCACGCGCGGCGAGGTCGACGGTGAGCCAGCCGTCCTCGATCAGCTGGCTCTTGCGGGGCGCGGGGCGGCCGCGCCGCAGCCGCGCCTGCAGCAGCGGGCCGACCACGCGCTCGGGAGTGCACGGTGTGAGGTAGTCGTCGGCCCCTGCCTCGAGCGCCCGGACGGCGTCGTCGGCGTCGTACGCCGTATCCACGACCAGGAGCGGCAGTTCGCTCATGTCCCGTACGCGGTCGATGACCCGCCACGGGCTCAGGCCGGCGAGCCGGAGGCTGAGCACCATGGCGTCGGGGCGGTGGCGGAACAGGGCGCGCAACGCCTTCCGGCCGTCGTGCACGATCAGGAGGTCGACCGGAGGGGCCTTGGCGACACGCAGGAAGAGCGCGCGCAGCTCGACGGCCGTGTCCTCGGGGACGGCGATGAGCACCAGGGGCGGGCGCGCTCTGCCCTCCGGGTGCCGGTGGGTCATGCGGTCCGCAGGCCGAGCCGTTCGAGCTCCGCCTCCGCCAGGAGGTCCAGCGTGTCCGGGTCGCCGCCGCGCCAGCCCTCCGCGAGGCTGCCCGCGGTCGCGTCGGGGAGGTCGGCCGTGCGGGCCAGGTAGGCGACCTCGTCGAGGGGGCGGAGCAGGGCGCGCAGGGCGAGGAGTTCGCGGCCGTCGTCCGATGCGGACAGCTCCTGGGCCGCGACCGCCTGGCGCGACCAGCGCAGGCGCCGGGGGAGCCAGAGCGCGAGGACCAGGCCGACGGGCAGCAGGAACAAGGCGAGGGAACCGGTCAGGGCGAGGGCGTCGACCGCGGTGCCCCCGTTCTCACCGGCGTCCGCGAGCTTGTCGCCCGCGCCCGCGACGTTGCGGAGCGCCTCGTCGAGTTTGCCGCCCACGAACGGCACCTTCGACGCGGTGCTGCCCGCGGTGGTGAGACCGGAGCTGAAGCGCTGGCCCGCGGTCTCGACATCCTGGGCGGGCCCGGACAGGAGCTGGACGAGCCGGTAGGCGATGAAGGCGAGGGCGGCCCAAAGGAGGGCCCACAGGAGGACGGCGCCGTCGCCGATCATCTGGCGCGTACGACGGCCGGGGTTCTGGGCGTACCACATGGGGTGATTGCACCTCCACAGCCGGTGCGATCGTCTGAACCGCGCCGGTGATCAGAACAGCCGGTCGCCGAAACGGGTCAGCACCAGCACCAGGACGGTGCCGTACAGGACGACGGGCCCTGCCCACGAGTTCGCCGTCAGGGCCCGGGTCAAACCGGCGGGCGCGGACAGGACGCCGGTGCGCAGGCAGTGCGTGGTCACGTACCAGAAGAGGGGCAGTACGACCGCCCAGACGAGCATGCACCAGGGGCAGAGCGCGCCGATCACGTAGAGGCACTGGGTGATCAGCCAGACGACGAAGACGAAGGCGGCGGTCGCTCCCGTCTGGAGGCCGAGCCAGATCCAGCGGGGGAGCGCGGCGCCGGACAGCAGCGCGAGGCCGAGGCCGAGGAGGACGGCGAAGGCGGGAAGGCCGAGCAGCATGTTGGGGAAGCCGAGCAGGTTGCCCTGCCAGGTGTCCATCACGTCCGTGCAGCTGAGCACCGAGTTGAGGGAGCAGGCCGGGACGAAGGCGGGGTTCGCCAGGGTCTCGATCCGGTCGTACGTGAGCATCGCGGACGCGAGCGTGCCGAGGGCTCCGGCCACGACGATGAGCACGCTCAGGGCGCGGCTTGCCGGGACGGGGGCGGTGGGGCTGCTCATGAGTCCAGCGTCCCTGGGCCGCGGGGGCCGGCTGTAGATGCGGTGGTCCCGACGAGTCCCTGGTCCGGGCCGTACTTTCGGCCGAGGTGGTGGGCGCCGCTTGACGGATCTGTCCGAGCGGAGTGCCGTAAATCACGTAAATCGGGTACTAGGTCCGTCAAACCGGGCCTAAAGACCCCGGATGATGGAGGGATGCACGACCGGGCAGCGCACGCGTACCGCCGGGTGGCGGCCGCGGGCCGGCGCCGGGTGGAGTCCTGGGGCGACCGTCCCCGGCTCCTGGACGCCATGACCGCGCTCGGCTGCTTCGGGCTCATGTCCCTGGACATTCCGGGACTCGCCGCGGCCGACAACTCGCTGAACGGCTGGGCCGCGACCGCGGTGCTCGCGGCCGGTTCGGCGACGCTGCTGGTGCGGCGCTCCGCGCCTTGGGTGGCGTACGCGGTGGCGCTGGCCCTTCTGGCCTGGCTGCATGAGCTGACACTCGCGCAGTTCGCGCTCTACTCGCTCGGCCGCTATCGGGGCCGGCGTGCGGGTGTGGCCGGGATCGCCGTGTACGTGGTGGTGGCCTTCGTGCTCTTCCAGCTGCCGGGCTGGCCCGCGCACCGCGGGGACACGCTCGGCGACTTCCTCAGCCTGGTCGTGCCGATCGGTGTGCTCGCGGCAGGGGTCGGGATCGCCGCGAACCGGCAGGATCTGGTGCGGGCCCTGGAGTCGCAGCGGGCCGAGACGGCGGTGCTTCAGGCGGTGCATGCGGAGCGCAGCGAGGTCGCGGGCGATGTCCATGACTTCGTCGGGCGTGAGCTGACGCTGCTGTGTGTGCGCTCCGATGTGCTGGCCCGCAGGGCGCGTTCCGGGGCGGATGAGGGGTACGCCGCGCAGTTCGAGGAGCTGGGTGACACCGCTCGGCGGGCCCACACGCTGCTCAACGAGATCATCGTGCGGCGGGCCGACGCGGGGATGCCCACGCCGGGGCTCGACGCTCTGCCCGACCTGGTGGAGCGGAGCGAACGGGCCGGTACGCCTGTGCTGTTGGAGGTCGACGAGGTGGCCGGGCGGCTGTCGCCGCTGCGGCAGGCCGCGGTGTACCGGGTTGCGCAGGAGTGTCTGACGAATGCGGCCAAGCATGCGCCGGGGGAGAAGGTGCGGGTGCGTATAGCGGTGGGTGAGGGGGTGGCTCGGGTCGAGGTCAGCAATGCGCTGTCTGCTGTGTCGCCCGTTCGGGCGCCCGTCAGTACCGGGACGGGGACGGCGGGGATGGCGGAGCGGGTGCGCAGTGTGGGTGGGTCCTTTGCGGCGGGGCGGCGTGACGGGGCGTACGAGGTGGTGGCGGAGCTGCCGGCGGGGCGCGGGCTGTGAGCTGAGGCTCGGTCTGCGCGGTTCGTACGGTTTCGCTGCGTGCGGTCTTGCGGTCCGCTGCGGGTGGCTTGTGTGTGCCCGCTGCCCGCTGCCTGTTGCTGTCCTTTTGCCAGCCGTGCCGGTGCTCGCGCGTGCGGTTGCGTCGTGGGGTCGGTGCCGGTCCGGGGTACCTGTCATACGGGCAATGGCGCCGTCTCCGCGAAGGGTTGCCGTGGCCGTCGGGGGTGCCCGTATGACAGGCACCCCTCCCCGTCCCCTTCCGTCGTCGCGCGGCTGCGGGCCGGTGGGGGTTCCGTCTCGCAGCTGCGGGTGGGTTTCGTTTCGTCGGCTCGCGGCTGTGGTGATCCCGTTTCGTCGGCTCGCGCCCACGGTCAGCTCGCGTGCCCGCCGCCCAGTCGGCTCGCGTCCGACGTTCTGTCGAGTCGCCCCCACCGCCTCATGGTTGGGCGGTGGGCGGGTTCGGGGCTACGCCGCCGACATCAGGCGGGACAGTGAGTCGAAGTCCTCGACGCACTGGCCGCAGCCCATGGCCACCGAATCGAGGGGGTTCTCGGCGACGGAGACCGGGATGCCGGTGGCCGCGGCCATGCGGAGGTCGAGGCCCGGGAGCAGTGCGCCGCCGCCTGTCAGGACGATGCCGTGGCCCATGACGTCACCGGACAGTTCGGGCGGGCACTCCTCGAGCGTGGCCTTCACGGCCTCGATGATCGCCTCGATCGGCTCGTCCAGCGCCGAGCGGATCTCCTTCACGGTCAGGTCGACCGTCTTGGGCAGACCGCCCACCTTCTCGCGCCCGCGCACCGTGAACGTCCGCATCTCGAAGGCGTCCTCGCCCGGTACCGGCCCGGCCGAGCCGATCGCCACCTTGATGTCCTCGGCGGTGCGCTCGCCGATCAGGAGCGAGTGCTCCTTGCGTACGTAATCGGTGATCGCCACGTCGAAGCGGTCGCCTCCGACCCGCAGCGACTGCGCGGTGACGATCCCGCCGAGCGAGATCACCGCGACCTCGGCCGTACCGCCGCCGATGTCCACGACCATCGAGCCGCGCGGCTCGGAGACCGGCAGGCCCGCGCCGATCGCCGCGGCCATCGGCTCCTCGATCAGATGCACCTGCCGCGCACCCGAACGCTGTGCGGCCTGCACGATGGCCCGGCGCTCCACGGGCGTCACCCCGCTGGGCACGCAGACGACCATGCGCGTACGGGGGCGGCGGCCCGGGACGGCCCGGCGGACGAAGGCCCGGATCATCTCCTCGGCGGCCTCGTAATCGCTGATCACGCCGTCCTTGAGCGGGCGGATCGCGGTGATGGAGCCCGGGGTGCGGCCGATGGTCTCCTTGGCCTCCGTGCCGACGGCGAGCGCTCCCCGTACGCCCTCCTTGACGGCCACGACGGACGGTTCGTTGAGCACGATGCCCTGGCCACGGGCGTAGAGCAGGGTGTTGGCGGTGCCGAGATCGATCCCTATGTCCATGATCGGCAAGTTTGCCCGGAGCGGCCCGGAACCGGGCCGCCGAAGGTCCCGAACCGGGTGGGCCCAAGGTCCCGTCGGTGGCGCGCGGCGGGGGAGGGACCGGTCCCGTCGGTGGCGCGCGGCGGGCTGTCGGCGCACCTCCGTAGACTGGCGTACGTGAGTGAGCTCCCCCCGCACGACAGCAGCCGAGAAGGCCTTCCCGACGAGTTCGACGAGATCGTCTCCTCGGAGACGGACCGTGACCCCGACCTGGCGGTGATCGAGGCGGGCAGCCGTACCCTGCGCGCCCAGTCGGGCCCGCCCGCCTCCGACATCCCGGCCCGCCCCGAGGACCCCGAGGTCGACAAGGCGCTGCGCGCCGTCGAGACGGAGCTCGCCTCGCGCTGGGGCGAGACCAAGCTGGAGCCGTCGGTCAGCCGCATCAAGGCGCTGATGGACGTGCTCGGCGACCCGCAGCGCGCGTACCCCTCGATCCATCTCACGGGCACCAACGGCAAGACGTCCACGGCCCGCATGATCGAGGCCCTGCTCGCCGCGTTCGAGCTGCGCACCGGCCGCTACACCTCGCCGCACGTCCAGTCCGTCACCGAGCGCATCTCGCTCGACCAGGCGCCGATCTCCGCCGAGCGCTTCATCGAGACGTACGAGGACATCAAGCCGTACGTCGAGATGGTGGACGCGCAGCAGGAGTACCGGCTCTCGTTCTTCGAGGTCCTGACGGGCATGGCGTACGCGGCCTTCGCCGACGCACCCGTCGACGTCGCCGTCGTCGAGGTCGGCATGGGCGGCAGCTGGGACGCCACCAACGTGATCGACGCGGACGTCGCCGTCGTGACGCCCATCGACCTCGACCACACCGACCGGCTCGGGGAGACGCCCGGCGAGATCGCCGGCGAGAAGTCCGGGATCATCAAGCAGGACGCCACGGTGATCCTCGCGCAGCAGCCCGTCGACGCGGCCCAGGTACTTCTGAAGAAGTCCGTCGAGGCCGACGCGACGGTCGCCCGCGAGGGTCTGGAGTTCGGCATCGTCTCGCGACGCCTCGCGGTCGGCGGCCAGATGGTGACGCTGCGCGGACTCGGCGGCGAGTATGAGGAGATCTTCCTGCCGCTGCACGGCGCGCACCAGGCGCACAACGCGGCGGTCGCGCTCGCCGCGGTCGAGGCCTTCTTCGGTGTGGGCGCGTCCCGCAGCGAACCGCTCGACGTGGACACCGTCCGCAAGGCCTTCGCGCAGGTCACCTCGCCCGGCCGCCTGGAGCTGATCCGCACCTCGCCGACCGTGCTGCTCGACGCCGCGCACAACCCGGCGGGCGCCCGCGTCACCGCCGAGGCCATCAGCGAGGTCTTCGACTTCAGCCGGCTCATCGGTGTGGTCGGCGCGAGCGGTGACAAGGACATCCGGGGCTTCCTCGAGGCGTTCGAGCCGGTCTTCGCGGAGATCGTCGTCACGCAGAACTCCAGCCATCGCGCCATGGACGCCGACGAACTCGCGGCCCTGGCCGTCGAGGTCTTCGGCGAGGACCGTGTGCAGGTCGAGCCGCGGCTCGACGACGCCCTCGAAGCGGCGATCACGCTGGCCGAGGAGGAGGGCGAGTACGCCGGCGGCGGAGTGCTCGTGACCGGTTCCGTCATCACCGTCGGCGAGGCCCGACTGCTCCTGGGGAGGGGCTGACACCCATGCGTACGCTCTGTGCTTCCACGCTGATCGGCGAGTTCTTCATCATCGGCTTCGCGGGTCTGGTCGCCATGAAGGACCCCGACCTGTCGATGGGGACGGTCTGGACGGTCTGCGGTATCGGCATGGTCCTGTCCGTGCTGCTCTGCGGAATGATCACCCGGCCCGGCGGCGTCCAGCTGGGCTGGGCCCTGCAGATCGGGTTGATCGCCTCGGGCTTCATCGTCCCGGCGATGTTCTTCCTCGGCGTCTGCTTCGCCGCGCTGTGGGGGGTGTCGGTGCACTTCGGCCGGAAGATCGACGAGGCGAAGGCGCGCTTTGCCGCGCAGCGGGAGGAGATGGGCGCGGACCCGGCGTAAGGGGGATGAGCCCCGGGGCGCCGCATCCGGACTTCGTTCGGATCTGCTCAATCGCCGCAGGGGCTGAGCTGGTCCGGGTTCAGGCCCCATGGTGACTCCTAGTAGTCTCTGAGGCCCGCACGCCGTAGAGCCAAGGAGCCGCACACCATGTCCCAGCGCACCCTCGTCCTGCTGAAGCCGGACGCCGTCCGCCGTTCGCTGGTGGGCGAGATCATCAGCCGTATCGAGCGCAAGGCCGGCTGGCAGATCACCGCGCTGGAGCTGCGCTCGCTCGGCCAGGAGACCCTCGAGCAGCACTACGGCGAGCACAAGGGCAAGCCGTTCTACGAGCCGCTCGTCGAGTTCATGTCCTCCGGCCCCGTCGTCGCGCTCGTCGTCGAGGGCGAGCGGGTCATCGAGGGCGTCCGTACGCTCGCCGGTCCGACCGACCCGATCGCCGCCACCCCCGGCTCCATCCGCGGCGACTTCGGCACCATCGTGCGCGAGAACCTGATCCACGCCTCGGACTCCGAGGAGTCCGCCGAGCGTGAGCTGAAGATCTTCTTCCCGGGTCTCGCCTGAGTGCTCGGGACCTCGCACGGGCGCCATGGGTGACGCCCGCACTTTCTGATGCTCCGTCAGTCGGAGTGGGCCTGTGACCAGGGGCGGCCGCGAAAAACGCGGTCGCCTCTTGGCATATGCAAGCCGATTGGGGGAACGCATCCTTCCGTCGGCTCGTCCCCATTAGCGGGGCGGCGGTTCGTCTGCTGACAATGGCGAAGACCCCCGCACAGTGCCCGTGCAGGCGAGACTACGATGGAAGCCTCCACGCCACCGTGCCCACCGCGCCTACCTGACAAGCCATCAATGCACCATTTTGGGAAGGCCAGACGCTCCTGATGGGAACCAATATGTCGTTCATCGGCCGTGACATGGCGATCGACCTCGGGACCGCCAACACGCTGGTCTACGTCAGGGGCCGAGGGATCGTACTCAACGAACCGTCCGTGGTCGCGATCAACACGAACACCGGCGGGATCCTCGCGGTCGGCGCCGAAGCGAAGAAGATGATCGGCCGCACCCCTGGCAACATCGTGGCGGTCCGCCCGCTCAAGGACGGCGTCATCGCCGACTTCGAGATCACCGAGCGGATGCTCCGCTACTTCATCCTGAAGATCCACAAGCGCCGCTACCTCGCGCGGCCGCGCGTCGTGGTCTGTGTGCCCTCCGGTATCACCGGCGTCGAGCGTCGCGCGGTGATCGAGGCGTCCACCCAGGCCGGTGCCCGCCAGGTGCACATCATCGAGGAGCCCATGGCCGCGGCCATCGGCTCGGGCCTGCCGGTCCACGAGGCCACCGGCAACATGGTGGTCGACATCGGCGGAGGCACCACCGAAGTGGCCGTGATCTCCCTGGGAGGAATCGTCACGGCACAGTCGATCCGGGTGGCGGGCGACGAGCTGGACAACGCGATCATCCAGCACATCAAGAAGGAGTACAGCCTCCTCCTCGGTGAGCGGACCGCCGAGCAGATCAAGATCACGATCGGTTCGGCGTACGACCTGGACACCGACGAGCACACCGAGATCCGCGGCCGTGACCTGGTCTCGGGTCTGCCCAAGACCGTGGTGATCTCCGCGGCCGAGGTGCGCAAGGCCATCGAGGAGCCGGTCAACGCGATCGTGGACGCGGTCAAGACCACTCTCGACAAGTGCCCGCCGGAGCTGTCCGGCGACGTGATGGACCGCGGCATCGTGCTCACCGGCGGCGGCGCTCTGCTGCGCGGCCTGGACGAGCGCCTGCGCCGCGAGACCGGGATGCCGATCCACATCGCCGAGGACCCGCTGGACTCGGTGGCGCTGGGCTCCGGCAAGTGCGTCGAGGAGTTCGAGGCGCTGCAGCAGGTGCTCGACGCGACGCCGCGCAGATGACGTAAAAACCAACGATCCGCCGTACGAAGCTGCCACTTCGTACGGCGGATCGTTGATATAGAGGCAAGACACCAATAACCGCATAAGGGCACTAACCGGGAGCGCTCCGCAGGCGGTCCCGGCCATGGCAAGTACATCCGATGAGGAAGGCACGGCCGCCGCACGTGAGGGACACACGAGAGAGCCGGCTGCTCCTGGTGCTGCTGATCGCCATCGCGTTCGCGCTGATCACAGTGGATATCCGGGGTGGCGAGGAGTCTCCGGTCGACGGTGCCCGGCAGGCCGCCGCGACCGTCTTCGGTCCGGTGGAGAACGGGGTCTCGGCCGCGGTCGACCCGGTCGGCAACGCCATAAAGGCCATCCGGGAGTCCGGCGACCGTCACACCCGGATCAGCCAACTCGAGCGCGAGAACGCCGCCTTGAAGGCGAAGCTCGGCAGCGACGACCGCAACCGCAGCCGCGTCCGCCAGCTCGACAAGATGCTGAAGACCGCCGGCGCCGGACAGTACGGCATCAAGGGTGCGCAGGTCATCGGCATAGGAGCGGCCCAGGGCTTCTCCTGGACCGTGACGATCGACGCGGGCGCCAATGACGGACTCAAGCGCGATATGACCGTGCTCAACGGCGACGGTCTCGTCGGCCGCGTCACCACCGTCGGACCCAGCACCTCCACCGTGCTGCTCGCCACCGACCCGGACTTCACCGTCGGCACGCGCATGGAGAACAGCGACGAGCTGGGCTTCGCGACCGGCCAGGGCGACCGTCCGCTGTCGGTGCAGATGCTCAACGGCAAGGCCAAGGTCAAGAAGGGCGACCGGATGGTCACCTTCGGCTCGCAGGCCGACAAGCCCTTCGTGCCGGGCGTCCCGATCGGCGAGGTCGTCGAGATCGACCCCTCCGACGGCGGCCTGACCCGGACCGTGCACCTGGAGCCGTATGTCGGCTTCACGCAGCTCGATGTCGTCGGCGTGGTCGTCGAGGCCCCGCGCACCGACCCGCGCGACAAGGTGCTGCCCGATCCGGTCAAGCCCAAGCCGACGCCGACCGTCACCGTAACCGTGACGCCGAACGCGAACGGTGAGTACCCGGCCGAAGGGGAAGGCGAGGACGCGGCGGGCGGCCAGAACCCGCCGACCGGTGCGAGCCGGGACCCGAACGCCGGCAACGCACAGGACGACCAGGAGTAACTGCCATGCGCTTCAATCGGATGCTCCTGTCGGCCACCCTGGTCGTCGTCGCGCTCGTCGTGCAGGTCAGCGTGCTGGCCCGGCTCCACCTGCCCGGCGCCGTGCCCGACCTGCTGCTCCTGACCGTGCTCGGCCTCGCGCTCGTGTACGGGCATGTCGGCGGCTGTCTCGTCGGCTTCGGCGCCGGACTGCTCGCCGACCTCGCCCCGCCCGCCGACCATGCCGCCGGACGCTACGCCCTGGTGCTCTGCGTGATCGGCTACCTCGCCGGACTCGTCAAGCCCGAGAGCGGGCAGCTGCGCACGGCCACCGGTCCGATGGCGGTCGTCGTCGGCGCCGCGATCGGCTCGACCCTGCTGTACGCGGGGGTGGGCGCCCTCGTCGGTGACACCGCCGCCCGCCATGTGGGCCTCGGCGGCCTGCTGTTCAGCGCCACGCTCTACGATCTGCTGCTCGCCCCGTTCGTCGTGCCGGCCGTCATGTGGCTGGCCAGACGCGCCGAGAACGATCCGCTGGGCGAGACGAGCGGCTCGGGCAAGGCGAGCGATGTCGCCTCCGGCTGGCTCTCCTCCGGTACCGGGCTCAGGATCGGCAGCCAGCGCGGTGGATTCCGTATGAAGGCAAACAAGGCCCGGGTCGCCAGGGCCGGACGTATCAAGGGGGTCAAGCGCCTGTGACGAACATTCCGGAGACAGGGCGCACACCCCGCGTCCAGATCCGCCTGATCATCCTGCAGATCCTGGTCCTGTCCCTGCTCCTCACCCTCGGCGGCCGCCTCTGGTACCTCCAGGTGCGCAACGGCGACGAGTACGCCGACGAGGCCAACGGCAATCACGTGCAGCGCGTGGTGCAGCCCGCCGTACGCGGCTCGATCCTGGACGCCCGCGGCGTACCGCTCGCCGACAACGAGACCCGGCTCGTGGTCTCCGCCTCGCGCACCGAGCTGATGAAGATGAAGGACGACGGCGAAGCGGTCCTCACCCGGCTCGCCGAGGTGCTCGGGATGACGCCCAAGGACGTCGCCGACAAGGTGCGCCTGTGCAACGCCGAGACCCCGCAGCCCTGCTGGAACGGATCGCCGTACCAGCCGATCCCGATCACCGACGAGGCCACGCCCAAGCAGGCGCTGCAGATCCGCGAGCGCGCCGAGGACTTCCCCGGCATCACCGCCGAACCCACCGCCGTACGCCGATACACCGCGCCCGGATCCGCCAGGACCTCCCAGGTCCTCGGCTATCTCTCGCCCGTCACGGACGAGGAGATCCAGGCCGCCAAGGACACCGACTCCCCGTATCTGCGCAGCGACCAGGTGGGCCGCTCGGGCCTCGAGCGCACCTACGACAAGCAGCTGCGCGGCAAGGCCGGCGTCACCGCGTACGAGGTCGACAAGCTCGGCCGCGTCATGCGCCAGACGCAGGCCGAACCCGCCCAGCCCGGGGCCAACGTCGTCACCAGCATCGACGCCCAAGTGCAGCGCGTCGCGGAGTACGAGCTCAACGAGGCGATGAAGGCCGCCCGCTTGGAGACCGACAAGATCACCGGGCAGAAGTACAAGGCCGACTCGGGTGCCGTCGTCGTGATGGAGTCGAGGACCGGCCGGATCGTGTCCATGGCCTCGCAGCCGGACTACGACCCCAACGCCTGGGTCGGCGGTATCTCCGGCAAGGACTACGCCAAGATGACCAGCAAGAAGTCCAACTTCCCGCTGCTCAACCGCGCCATCCAGGGGCAGGCCGCGCCCGGGTCCATCTTCAAGGTGGTCTCCGCCAGCGCCGCCGTCCGCGCGGGGCACCCCTTCAACGACCGCTACAACTGCAGCAGTTCGTACAGCCTCGGCAACCGCAGCTTCGCGAACTTCGAGTCCAAGGGGTACGGGCCGATCAGCCTCGGCCGCGCCCTCGAGGTCTCCTGCAACACCGTCTTCTACGCCCTCGGCCACCAGGAGTGGCAGCGCGACGGCGGCAACAAGCCCAAGAAGAACCCGGGCGACTGGTTCTACAAGACCGCCCGCGACTTCGGCCTCGGCGCCGAGACCGGCATCGACCTGCCCAACGAGGTCAGCGGACGCATCCCCGACCGCAAGTGGAAGCAGGAGTACTGGGAGGCCAACAAGGACGCCTGGTGCAAGCAGGGCAAGAAGGACGGCGACTACCCCGAGCGGATCGCGTACGAGAACTGCCTGGAGGGCAATCGCCTCAAGGCCGGTGACAGCGTCAACTACGCCATCGGGCAGGGCGACATCCTCGTCACCCCGATCCAGATGGCCACGATCTACTCCGCGATCAGCAACGGCGGCACCCTCTACGACCCCAGCGTCGGCAAGGCGACCATCAGCCCCGACGGCAAGCGCGTCGAGGAGATCAAGCCCAAGGCGCACGGCAAGCTGCCGATAAACGACAAGCTTGTCGGCCAGCTGGACGGCGCGCTGCGCTCCGTCACCCAGAGCGGTACCGCGGCCTGGCGGTTCGGCGGCTGGCCGCACGACAAGATCCCGATCCGCGCCAAGACCGGTACCGCCCAGGTCTACGGCAAGCAGACCACGTCCTGGCTCGCGACCTACACCGACGACTACACGATCATCATGACCATCTCCCAGGGTGGTACGGGTTCCGGCGCCTCGGGTCCGGCCGTGCGCAACATCTACGACGCCATGTACGGCCTGGACAAGAGCGGCAAGCAGAACCTGAAGAAGGCGCTCCTGCCCAAGCCCCAGAAGGACCTGCCGAAGATCGGGACGGACGGCGCGATCGACGCGCCCAAGGTCAAGCCGTATGTGCCGCTTCAGGAGGAACCGCCCGCCCAGGAAGAACTGGCGGCCGCACTCACCCCCGGGAGGCGTGACTGATGGGCGGCTTCTCCGTCTCCGGATACGGGCCCGAACGCACCACCATGTCCAAGCTGTTCGCGCGTGACTCGATCGCGCGGCGGCTCGACTGGCCGATGCTCCTGGCCACGCTCGCCCTCTCGGTCATCGGCTCGGCCCTGGTCTACTCGGCCACCCGCAACCGCACCGAACTCGTCGGCGACGACCCGTACGCGTATCTGCTCAAGCACCTGCTGAACATCGGCATCGGCATCGGCCTGATGATCGGCACCGTCTGGCTGGGCCACCGCACCCTGCGCACGGCCGTGCCGATCCTGTACGGCGTCTCCGTCTTCCTCGTCCTGCTCGTGCTCACCCCGCTCGGCACCACCATCAACGGTGCGCACGCCTGGCTCGACCTCGGCGGACTATCGCTGCAGCCCTCGGAGTTCGTGAAGGTCACGATCATCCTGGGCATGGCGATGCTGCTCGCCGCGCGCGTGGACGCCGGCGACCGCGAGCACCCCGACCACCGCACGGTGATGCAGGCGCTCGGTCTGGCCGCGGTCCCGATAATGATCACGATGCTGATGCCGGACCTCGGTTCGGTCATGGTGATGGCGATGATCGTCCTCGGGGTGCTGCTCGCCTCCGGGGCCTCCAACCGCTGGATCCTCGGCCTGCTCGGCACGGGCGCGGCCGGTGCGCTCGCCGTCTGGCAGCTCGGTGTGCTCGACGACTACCAGATCGCCCGCTTCGCGGCCTTCGCCAACCCCGCGCTCGACCCCTCAGGCGTCGGCTACAACACCAACCAGGCGCGTATCGCGATCGGTTCGGGCGGGCTCACCGGATCCGGACTCGGCAACGGGTCGCAGACCACAGGGCAGTTCGTGCCCGAGCAGCAGACCGACTTCATCTTCACCGTGGCCGGTGAGGAACTCGGCTTCCTCGGGGCCGGGGCGATCATCCTGCTGCTCGGCGTCGTCCTGTGGCGCGCCTGCCGCATTGCCCGCGGGACCACCGAGCTGTACGGGACGATCGTGGCCGCCGGGATCATCGCCTGGTTCGCGTTCCAGGCCTTCGAGAACATCGGGATGTGCCTCGGCATCATGCCGGTGGCCGGTCTGCCGCTGCCCTTCGTGTCATACGGCGGCACGTCGATGTTCGCGGTGTGGATCGCGATCGGACTGCTCCAGTCGATCCGGGTGCAGCGGCCGATGTCGGCGTAATCCCTGTCCACTTGTAGCCGTGGTCCCTGCGCACTTGCGGCGCCGACGGCATCTGGTTCTCGTCCTGATTCGCGTCTAGATTCGGTTCATGGCGGAGACGAAGCGCGAGATCGAGCGGAAGTACGACCTGGCGGGCTCCGAAGGAGCGGCCGAGCCGCCCGACCTGACCGGTGTGGCCGGGATCGCGGACTCGGTGGACAAGGGCGTCGCGGAACTGGACGCCGTCTACTGGGACACCGTCGACCAGCGCCTCGCCGCCGCCTCGATCACCCTGCGCCGCCGCACCGGCGGCGCGGACGCCGGCTGGCATCTGAAGCTGCCCGTGTCGCACATCCCCGGCGCCCGTGACGAGATCCGCGCACCGCTGTCGGACACGGTCCCGGCCGACCTCGCCGGTCTGGTGCGCTCCCGGGTGCGCGACGCCGCGCTCGTCCCCGTCGTGCGGCTGCGCTCCGCCCGCCGGATCCAGCACCTCCTGGACGCCCAGGGCTCCCTGCTCGCCGAGCTCAGCGTCGACCGGGTGCGCGCCGAGCGGCTCGGCGGCGGGCGGGGGACCTCCGCGTGGACCGAGCTGGAGGTCGAGCTGGCGGACGACGGCGAGATCGCGCTGCTCGACAAGGTCGACAAGAAGCTGCGGAAGAAGGGCATCCGGCCCTCCGACGCCCCCTCCAAGCTGGCCCGTGCGCTCGCCGAGACCGCGCCCGAAGTGCCGGCCGTCGAACCGGCCGGGCCGGAGATCGCCACCGTGCGCGGCAAGAAGGCCGGCAAGCCCGCGGCCGTCGCCGAAGAGGTGCGCGAGGCCGTGGGCAAGGGCCCCGGGACCGCAGGCGACCACGTCCTGGCGTATCTGCGCGCCCAGCGCGACGCGCTCGTCTCGCTCGACCCCGCGGTCCGCCGTGACCTGCCCGACTCCGTGCACCAGATGCGGGTGGCCACCCGCCGGATGCGCAGCGCCTTCAAGAGCTTCCGCAAGGTGCTCGACCGCACGGTCACCGACCCGGTCGGCGAGGAGCTGAAGTGGCTCGCGGGGGAGCTGGGTGTCGACCGCGACCAGGAGGTGCTGGGCGAACGGCTCACCGGCCGGATCGCCGAGCTGCCCACGACGCTGCTGCTCGGCCCGGTCGTCGCCCGGCTCCAGGCCTGGAGCGTGGCCCGCGGCAGCAGCTCGCGGCGCCAGGCACTGGACGTGCTCGACACCGAGCGCTACCTGACCCTCCTCGACACCGTGGACGCCCTTCTCGCCGCGCCGCCCCTGAAGCCGGCCGCCGCGAAGGCGCCCGCCAAGGCGCTGACCAAGGCGCTGCTCAAGGACTACGGACGCCTGGAGACCCGCGTCGAGCACGCCCTCGCCCTGCAGCCCGGCGAGGAGCGCGACCTCGCGATGCACGAGGCCCGCAAGGCCGCCAAGCGCGCCCGGTACGCGGGCGAGGCCGCGGCCCCCGCGCTCGGCAAGCCCGCCGAGAAGTTCGCCAAGCGGATGAAGGCGGTGCAGACCGTCCTCGGCGACCACCAGGACAGCGTGGTGGCCCGCGAGGCGCTGCGCACCCTGGCGGTCCAGGCCCATATGGCCGGGGAGTCCGCCTTCACCTGGGGTCTTCTCTACGGCCATGAGGAAGCGGCCGCAGCGGACCGGGAGCGCGAGCTGCCGGGCGTATGGGAACAGGCGTCCCAGGAGAAACTGCGGGCGTCGCTCGGGGCCTGATCGCCGGGGTACGCTGGATGGTCACCCTGCCAGCTCACCGAAAGTCCCGAGATGTCTGTCGAGTCGGTCTTCCCACAGCTTGAGGCCCTGCTCCCGCACGTGCAGAAGCCGATCCAGTATGTGGGCGGCGAGCTCAACTCCACGGTCAAGCCGTGGGAGGACTGCGACGTCCGCTGGGCGCTCATGTACCCGGACGCGTACGAGGTCGGTCTGCCCAACCAGGGCGTCATGATCCTGTACGAGGTCCTCAACGAGCGCGAGGGCGTGCTCGCGGAGCGCACGTACAGCGTGTGGCCCGACCTGGAGGCGCTCATGCGTGAGCACCGGGTCCCGCAGTTCACCGTGGACTCGCACCGCCCGGTGAAGGCCTTCGACGTGTTCGGCCTGTCCTTCTCCACGGAGCTGGGCTACACGAACATGCTCACGGCCCTCGACCTGGCGGGCATCCCGCTGGAGTCGAAGGACCGCGGCCTCGACGACCCGATCGTCCTCGCGGGCGGCCACGCGGCCTTCAACCCCGAGCCGATCGCCGACTTCATCGACGCCGCGATCATCGGCGACGGCGAGCAGGCCGTGCTCGACATGACCGAGATCATCCGCCACTGGAAGGCCGAAGGCCGTCCGGGCGGCCGCGAGGAGGTGCTGCTGCGCCTCGCGAAGACCGGCAGCGTCTACATCCCCGCGTTCTACGACGTCGAGTACCTGCCCGACGGCCGGATCGGCCGCGTCGTGCCGAATCGCTCGGGCGTGCCGTGGCGCGTCTCCAAGCACACCGTCATGGACCTCGACGAGTGGCCCTACCCCAAGCAGCCGCTCGTCCCGCTCGCGGAGACCGTGCATGAGCGCATGTCCGTGGAGATCTTCCGCGGCTGCACCCGGGGCTGCCGCTTCTGCCAGGCCGGCATGATCACGCGTCCCGTACGGGAGCGAAGCATCACCGGCATCGGCGACATGGTGGAGAAGGGCCTCAAGGCGACCGGCTTCGAAGAGGTCGGCCTGCTGTCGCTGTCCTCCGCGGACCACTCGGAGATCGGCGACATCGCCAAGGGCCTCGCGGACCGCTACGAGGAAGACAAGATCGGCCTCTCGCTGCCGTCGACCCGCGTGGACGCCTTCAACGTGGACCTGGCCAACGAGCTGACGCGCAACGGGCGTCGCTCGGGTCTGACCTTCGCGCCCGAGGGCGGCTCCGAGCGCATGCGCAAGGTCATCAACAAGATGGTCTCCGAAGAGGACCTCATCCGGACAGTTGCCACCGCGTACGGCAACGGCTGGCGCCAGGTGAAGCTCTACTTCATGTGCGGTCTGCCGACGGAGACCGACGAGGACGTGCTGCAGATCGCCGACATGGCAACGGCCGTGATCGCCAAGGGCCGTGAGGTCTCGGGCAAGAACGACATCCGCGCCACGGTCTCCATCGGCGGCTTCGTCCCCAAGCCCCACACGCCGTTCCAGTGGGCGCCGCAGCTCTCCGCCGAGGAGACGGACGAGCGTCTGGGCAAGCTCCGCGACAAGATCCGCGGCGACAAGAAGTACGGCCGCTCCATCGGCTTCCGCTACCACGACGGCAAGCCCGGCATCGTCGAGGGCCTGCTCTCGCGCGGCGACCGCCGCATCGGAGCGGTCATCCGCGCGGTGTACGAGGACGGCGGCCGTTTCGACGGCTGGCGCGAGCACTTCTCGTACGACCGCTGGATGGCCTGCGCGGACAAGACGCTGCCCGCGATGGGCGTGGACGTCGACTGGTACACGACGCGTGAGCGCACGTACGAGGAGGTCCTGCCCTGGGACCACCTGGACTCGGGCCTCGACAAGGACTGGCTCTGGGAGGACTGGCAGGACTCCCTCGACGAGACCGAGGTCGAGGACTGCCGCTGGACGCCCTGCTTCGACTGCGGCGTATGCCCGCAGATGGACACGCACATCCAGATCGGCCCGACGGGCAAGAAGCTGCTGCCGCTGATGGTCAAGCAGCCCGAGACGAGCGGGCACGCGCACTGACGTGAACGGGCGGGCCGTGGCCGGAAGGTCACGGCCCGTTTTCGTTTTTCGTACGGGGGCCGACGGGCCGGACCGTCAGCTCTTCGTGGGCGCCGCGCGGCCGCGGGTCGCCCGCCCGTACAGCGCCGAGAGCATCGGGAAGGTCATGGCCAGCGCGAATCCGCCGAACGGCAGGACGAGCAGCAGGGTCACGAGGACCGCGGTCGTGATGAGCGTTCCGCGCGCGGGGTCGCTTCCCACGACGAAGACCGCGGCGTCCGCTTCAGGGGCGGGGAAGCCCCGTCCCGGGACCAGCCGGGCGTCGGCGTAGACCTTCTCGGGGCGGCACTCCTCGCCTTCGGGGAGTTCGACCACGGTGCGGTCGAGGGACTTGGAGTCATCGCCTGCGGCGGCTGCTGTTTCGGAAGGTTCGGCGACTCGGGCCTCTTCGGCCGGGAGGAAACGGCCGACGCAGTACGTGCCCTGCGACTCGGAGTGCGTCTGCTCCCGGATGACGACCACCGAGCCCCGGATGCCGCCCTCGCCCCGCGCGGCCCGGGCCCGCTCGGCGGCCTGGTCGACCGCGAGGACGGCCGTGCACAGGGCGATCACGCCGACGGCGGCGCACACCAGCCAGATCGTCACGGCGATGATCGCCGACCTTCGGTCCTCCAGCAGACCCGAGGCGTCCCCGCCCCGGTTCAGCCCTCTCTTCTTGCGCAACGGCCCCCCAACGCTCGCGTGTTGGCGCAGGCTATCGCCCCGCGTCGTGCACGGGGGAGGCTGATGCGGCGGGGCTGATCTTGTCCGGGGCCGTGCGGCCGGGCAGACTTCCCGGCCATGGCCTTTCATGTGCGCGGGACCGTGCTGCCCGACGGCGACTGTCGTGACCTGTGGATTCTGGGGGACCGGATCACCTTCGAGCGGCCGGGTGCCGAGTGCGTGACGCTGGCCGAGGGTGGGTTTCTGCTGCCTGGGCTTGTGGATGTGCATACGCATCCGGGGGCTGTGGGGGACGCCTCGACGCCGCCTGGTTTCGATGCCGGGCTGTTCGCCGAGCAGATCGACGCGCACCGGGACGCGGGGACGGCCGCGCTGCGGTTTCCCGGGCTGACCGGTCAGGTGCCGGACGAGGTGCGGAACGCGCCGGGCGCGCCACGGATGATCACGGCGGGGCGGTGGCTGGCGTGGGCCGGTCTTTCGCGGAGTGCCGAATTCCATACCGTGACCGATGAGTTGGCCGCGGCGGCGGTCAAGGAGGCGCTGGCCAACGACGGTTGGTGCAAGATCATGGGGGACTGGGACTTCGATGCGCCGCCCGTTCCGTACGAGGTGATGCGGGCCGTCGTCGAGGCCGTGCACGCGGTCGGTGGGCGGGTCGCCGCTCATTGCCAGTCCGCCGACGGGGTGTTGCAGGCGGCCCGTGCCGGGATCGACTCCATCGAGCACGGGATGGGGATGCCGGAGGAGTGTGTGGGGCTGATGGCCGCGAGCGGGGCTGCGTATGTCCCCACGCTGACGGCCTTCGCGGGGAGTCGCGCGGAGGTGGCCGCGCGGGGGACGGCGCGGGCCGCTCTGTGGCTTTCCGGGCACGACACGATGATCCGGCGGGTGCGGGAGGCGCACGATGCGGGGGTGACGGTGCTGGCCGGGACGGATTCGGCGCCGTTCGGGAACGTGGCCTCGGAGGTCGAGCACCTGGTGGCGGCGGGGTTGCCGGCGGATGCGGCCGTGGGGGCGGCGAGTTGGGCGGCTCGGGACTTTCTCGGGTTGCCCGGCTTGGTCGAGGGTGGTCTGGCCGATCTCACCGTGTACGAGGAGGATCCACGGCGTTCGCCGGGGGTGTTGAGGCATCCGCGGCGGGTGGTGGTGCGGGGGCATGTGGTGCGGTGAGGTTGCCGGGGTTGTGAAGGGGCTTGCTGCGCTTGGCCGTTGACCCGCTGCGGTGCTCGCGCCCGCGGTTTCGTCGTGGGTCGGGGCCGGGGTGGGGTACCTGCTCATTCGGGCAATGGCACCCCGTTCCCTCAAAGGCCGGCCTCACCGACGGGGACGCCCGTATGACAGGCACCCCACCCCGTCCCCTTCCGCCGGTGCGCGGCTTTCGGAGCGTCCACCTTCAGCCCGTCCGGCGTTTGAGGACGAGCGCCCTTAAGGCGCGATACGGGGGCAAGGGGCGAAGCCCCAACCAGCCCACCCCGCAGGGGTCCGGGGCAAAGGCCCGGTTTCGGGACGGGACGGGTAGGGGAAAAACTCGCCCGCCACAGGCGCCCACCCACCCGCACCCGCAGACGAGACAGAGCTCCACCCCCAAGGCCCACACCAGGCGTTACTCGGTCGCAACACTGGAGCGGATCCGGGACCGGCCCGGATGCGTCCTGTCAGGCATGGACCTCGAGAAGGCGCCCCAGGCCACCCCGGCAGCCCCGGCGCCGCCGCCCCCTTCCGCGCCGGAGGGGTGCATAGCGGCGGCCATCAGGATCCCCGTACGCATCGTCGTGCTCGTGCTCGTCGTGCCCGTACGGATGGTGTGGGACGCCCTCGTCGTGGGCGGCAAGTTCGTACAGCGGACGCTGCTGCTGCCTGTGGGGCGAGCCCTCGCCTGGCTGGGGCGGACGCTGATCGTCACGCCCGCGGTGTTCCTGTGGGAGCAGCTGCTCGTACCGCTCGGGCACGGGCTCGGCTGGGTCGGGCGGATGCTCGGGGCCGGGCTCGGCTGGGTCGGCAAGGCGTTGTTCGTGTGGCCGTGGGTGGCGCTGTGGCGCTACGTGGTCGTGCCGGCGGGTGCCGGTGCCGGCCGGCTGGGGCGGGTGTTGTTCGTCGTGCCCGCCGTCTGGTTGTACGCGTACGTCCTGACGCCGGTCGGGCACGGGCTCGCCTGGCTGGGACGGATGCTCGGGGCCGGGCTCGGCTGGCTCGCCATGGCCGTGTTCGTGTGGCCGTGGGTCGCCCTGTGGCGGTACGTGCTCGCCCCCGTCGGACGAGGGCTGCTCTGGCTCGGGGCCGTGGTGCTCGCCGGGCTCGCGTGGATGGGGCGGGTGCTCGTCGTCGCGCCGGCCGTGTGGATGTACGCGTACGTCCTGACGCCCGTCGGACACGGCATCCTCTGGGCCGGCCGGGGGATCGGGACGCTGCTGCGGTGGATGTTCGTGGTGCCCGTCGTCGCTCTGTGGCGCTGGGTGCTCGTGCCGGTCGGGAAGGCGATCGGCGTCGTGGCGCGGGAGGTCGGTGACGCGGTCGGGCACGCCTGGCGTATCGCCGGGCGGATCTCGCGGGCCGTGGGCCGGGCGATCGGAACGCTGCTGCGCTGGATCTTCGTGGAGCCCGTGCGGTGGGCGTACCGGACGGTACTCACGCCCGTCGGCCATTTCGTACGGGATGCCGTCCTCAGGCCGGTCGGTCAGGCGGTGCGTGAGGCCGGGCGCAGTGCGCGCAAGGCCCTTGCCGCGGCCCGCGAGAGCGCCCGGCAGACCCGGGCCGACGTACGGCGGATGCTGTTCGGCGCACCCGCTCGTGAGGCCGCCCCCATCCCCGTACAAAAGCACCGGCGGGAACCGGGAGCCGCTCAGGCACGTACTCTAGGTAGCAGTACGACCGCACCTGCACACCATCAGCCGCTGCCGCACGCGGCGGCGGTGAAGTTCACGAAGGACTGACTGACACTGGGCAAGCGACAGCCCGAAGGCCCGCCGCCCGCACCCGCGGTGCAGCGCATTCGACTGCGTTACACCAAGCGCGGCCGCCTCCGGTTCACCAGCCACCGCGACTTCCAGCGCGCTTTCGAGCGTGCCCTGCGTCGCGCCGAGGTCCCCATGGCGTACTCGGCGGGCTTCACTCCGCACCCCAAGGTGTCCTACGCCAATGCCGCACCCACCGGCACGGGCAGTGAGGCCGAGTATCTGGAGATCGCTCTGACGGAGAAGCGCGACCCCGCGCAGCTCCGTGTCCTCCTCGACGAGTCGCTGCCCGACGGGCTCGACATCACCGAGGCGGTCGAGGCCCGGATCTCGGGTCTCGCGGACCGGCTGCAGGCCTCGGTCTGGGAGTTGAGGCTCGACGGTGTCGAGCTCGCGCAGGCCCAGGCCGCCGTGAAGGCGTTCCTCGATGCCGAGACCGTCGAAGTCGGACGGCTCACGAAGAACGGCATGCGCACCTTCGACGCCCGCGGCGCCGTCGCTGATCTGCAGGCACTCGAATCCCGGGCTGATAGGCCGGGGGCTGAGCCCTGTGCGATACTGCGGCTGGTTGTAAGGCATGCATCGCCTGCCGTACGACCCGACGACGTCCTGTCCGGTCTCCGAGCCGTAGCCGACTTGGTGCCGCCGGTCCCCGCTGCGGTGACCAGGCTGGCCCAGGGGCCGTTCGACGAGGAGTCCGGCACGGTGACCGACCCGCTCGCGCCCGACCGCGAGGCGGCCGCGCCCTCCACCCAAGAGGACGCAGAGCCGACCGCCGCGGCAGCGCAGGGCTAGGGAAGGTTTCGCAGGGACGGTCGCCGAACCGCGCAGCCCTTGTACTCGGGAGCCACCTGGGTCGGGCCGCGCACCGACCACCAGACTTTCGCCAGGCCGTGCGTACCGCGTATCGGAACCGGCGAGACAGACACATACAGCTCCCGTGCGGCGCCCGCGCCTGCCGGACGAGCGGCCTGGTTCAGTACTGCCGGCCGCGGACGTCATCGGCACCGGCGCGGCGCCCGGGAGCGTGACGGGAGAACCGCCCGCATGCTCGAGCCGACCGAACCCGGTACGTCCGGGGACGCCGAGAACAACACCGCACCTGGCGACAAGCTGCCGCCGCGCCGCCGGCGCCGCGCCGCGTCCCGCCCGGCGGGACCGCCCGTCGCGGCCACCGCGTCGGACGCGCCGGCCATACCGGCCGCCGAAGTAGCCGCCGAGCCCGTCGCCGCGGAGGACCCCGTCGCGGACGAGGCCGCCGTGGAGGCGCACGAGGCCGCCGTCGAGGCGCAGGCCGAGGAGACCCCCGCGCCGCGCACCCGCCGTCGCGCCACGCGCCGCGCTTCCGCGCCCGCAGGGGCACCGAAGGCTCCGGAGCCGGCCCCTGTCGCGGAGGCCGCCGCCGAAGAGGCCGCGGACGAGGGGGCCGCGGACGAGGAGACGGAGGCCATCGAGGAGACCGCCGCCGTGGCCGAGGCGGTCGTCGAGGAGCCCGCGCCGCGCGCCCGCAGCCGCCGTCGCGCCACCCGGCACCGGTCGTCGAGGAGCCCGCGCCGCGCGCCCGCAGCCGCCGTCGCGCCACCCGCAAGGTGACCGCGCCCGAGGCAGTCGCCGAGGAGAGCGCCGAGGCCGCCCCGGTTCAGGCCGAGCAGGCCGCCGACGTACAGGAAGACAAGGCCGGAGCCGAGCAGGCGCGGGGGGCCGGAGAGGGCCCCCCGCGGGGGCGGACGCGCCCTCCCCCCACCCCCCCGGGGGCCCCCCCCG
>NZ_JAEIMH010000091.1:0-6157 GCF_016464295.1 Streptomyces sp. N35
AGACGGGCGGCGTCCTGGTCTCCGACAAGATCAAGCTGACCTTCGACATCTCGGCGATCCGCCAGGCCTGAGAAGCAACGTCAGCGAAGGCCCGTACATCCTCGACCGTGGCGTGGACGACCGGGAGTAGCGCGGCCGCCAACTTGTCTGTAGAGCGGGGAGGGCCAGCCGGTCTCGCGATCACGTTCTCCCAGGCGTGCACCGCAGCGCACAGGCGACTGACCGCCGCCGCTCCCTGCCGCGGCCCCAAGCCCTACCTCGCATACCGCAATCCACACATGCCGACGGCCCGCCGCACGCGTGCCACCCGGACAGTCCTCATGACTCGCGCCCGGTCCCAGCCGAGCAAAGCTCCCCATGCGGGCTTTTGGCGCCGGCTGTCCCCTGGGAACCGTCCACGACCCGCCGCCGGGAGCGGTCGGTGCACCGCCGCGCATCTCCACGCAGCGCAAACCCGGCCTCGCCGGAAAGCGAACTCGTCGACCCCCAGGACTTCCACCTCCGAAATGGCAGGAAGCTCAAGGCGCCGGTTCAGCCGCAGCAGCGTGGAGCCGCTGATCGGCACGGACAACCGGGCGGCGAGGCGTTCACATCGTGACCAGGTGGAACTGGACACGAACCTCACATGGCAAGGCGGAGGTCCCCAGCCCAACTGTCGCAACGAACCCGGCCAGTGGCGAAGACGACCTCGAACTCTTCTCTCACCGCCATGACGTCTTCCCCGAGGTGGGCGGCCAACGGCGTCCGATCACCAACCGGGGCTACCTCGACGCGCCCGCAGCCGTCCATTTCGTATCCCTCGTGCGGGCTTGAGCGTTCCACGACCAGGCACCAGTCCGAGCCGGTGGTGATGTGCACGGACCTGCCTTGGTCGTCGATCAGCCACACGTCCAGCGGATCTTCCGCTGCTTCGTCTCCGCTCCGATGCCACGCGGCGAAGACGCTCACCAGTCGCCGCCCAACCAGGGTTTCAGGACGTTCGCCAGGCCCGTGCAACGGACACTGGGGCACCTTCTCGGACTCCACGCAACGACCGTACCGTCAGCCAACGTCCCAGCTCACACGTTTAAACGGGACAGCCCTTGAGTCCCCAGGCCGACGTCACTGAGGTGTTCGAGGAGAGGCAGAGCTACCAGATCCGCCGGCTGCCCGAGAGGAGGCACCACGTACAGATCCGCTGGGCGCGGTGCTCGCTCTGTGGCTGCTGGAAGACCTCAAGGTGGATGGCCGGGTCCGCGCATCGGGCAGGGGAAATGTGCTGGGGCCAGGGGTAGTTCACACGTGCGTTCCAAGCTTGATGCGCCGGTTGCCGGCCAGGCCGATCGCACGGGAGACCAGGCCGATCCCGTACACGTCGATCGCGTCGTCGAAATCATCCTCGGCATGCTCCGCGGCCATCACCAGGTCATAGCGGCCGGCGACCCGGGCAAGCCCGCGATCCTGATCCGTACGGCTCACCGCAGCAGGCTCAGCGGCACCGAGCAGCGCTTCCGTGGAGGCGGCGTCCGCAGCAGCCTGCTCGACCATCGCCCGCCACGCGGCGTTGTCCATCGGATCCGCCACCACCGGCGCCTCCTCGAGGGACTCAGCCGCCGAGCCCGGGCCCATCACCGCTTGGCCGCCGGCGGACTGGGTGAGGCGGGCGTTATCCGCGGTGAGCGGACAGGAGACGTACGACCTCGACGACGCGGAAGCCGCCGCTCAGAACTGAGCCGAGGCCTGGCCTACCTGTGCCAGCGGCAGGCATGGGCCACCGGTAATCGTTGCCCCATGCACTCCGGCCCCAGTAGCACCTGAATGCATGGGGAACTACCGAAGAACTCTGCACGTGGGCCTCACGGCCGCGGTGCTCGGCGGACTGCTTACATCGGTCTCGTCCGCCACCGCCGCACCTGAGCCCAAATCCAAGTCCCAGAGGCAGAAGGTCATTGTCGAACTGGACGGCGCGACCGCGCTTGAGGCGCCCAAAGGCGCCGCGCGTGATGCCGCCCCCGCGGAAGTGAAGGCGGAGCGCAAGAAGATAGCCGCGCAGCAGACAGCATTCCTGGCCGAGGCCAAGGGCAAGGGCATCGAGCCAAAGTCCGTACGCAAACTGGGGCTGCTGCTCAACGCCGTGGCCATGACGGTCACCGGCGAGGAGGCCGCCCAGCTGAAGAAGCTGCCGGGCGTGCGGGCCGTCCACCCGGACACCCGGATGAAGGCGCTGAGCACCGACGCCAACGAGCTCGTCGGCAACCCGGAGCTCTGGAAGCGCGAGGACCCGTCCGGCGCCAAGGTGACCGGCAAGGGGGTCACCGTCGCCGTAATCGATTCTGGGATCGATTACACGCACCCCGACCTGGGCGGCGGTTTCGGCAAGGGCCACAAGGTCGTCGGCGGCTATGACTTCATCAACAACGACGCCGACCCCATGGACGACAACCGGCATGGCACCCATGTCGCCGGCATCGTCGCAGGCAAGGCGGCGGCCGATGGCGGCGTGACCGGCGCCGCGCCGGACGCCGAACTGCTCGCCTACAAGGTGCTGGACAGCGAAGGCTACGGCGATACCTCGGCCATCGTCGCGGGCATCGAGGCGGCCGTCGACCCGGCCAACCCGCACCGCCCCGACATCATCAACATGAGTCTTGGCGGCCCCGGCGATGGCACCGACCCGCTCGGCCAGGCCGCAACCCGGGCCTCCGAGTCCGGCGTGCTGGTCATCGCCGCCGCCGGCAACAGCGGCCCCGGCCGCTACAGCGTCGGCTCCCCGGCCGCCGCCAAGGGCGTCATCGCGGTCGGCGCCTCCACCAGCGGCATCCGCGTTCCCGAGGCGCGCGTCGAGGGAGGAGAGAAGCTGCAGACCTACCGCGGCGTGGCCTCGGCCAACCCGCCGGCCGAGCCGCTCACCGGCGGCATCGCCAATATCGGCTACGGCAGCCCCGAGGAATGGGAAGCCGCGGGCGATGTCAGCGGCAAGACGGTGCTCTACGCCTTCCCACCCGGGCTCAGCGTGAACGAACTGACCGCAGAGGACCACCGCGTCTACCGCGAGGCGGAAAAGCGCGGCGCCGTCGCACTGATCGGCGGCGTAGCCCCGCCCGGCGGCGGCCCCAGCATGAGCGCCCAGCAGCGCGGCTCCGACCCGGCCGCCGCCCTGCTCGAGCCAGGCGCCAAGAGCCTCACGGAGACCAAGGGCGAGGCCCGCATCGGCGCCGACAGCGCCGTCGGTGCCCAGGACTCCGGCGACGAGTACCGGATGGACAAGCTGGTCGTGCTGGGCGTCGACCAGTACCAGGGCCAGGACCTGGCCGCGCTGGCCGCTTCCGACGCGAAGGCGCGGCTGACCGTCAGCGGACGCGACTCCACCGACGAGATCGCTTCCTTCTCCTCCCGCGGGCCCGACCCGCTGCTCGGCCTGAAGCCGGACATTGTCGCCCCGGGCGTGGAGATACGTTCCACCGTCCCGAAGGCGATCTGGGAGCCGGGCATCCAGCGGATGTCCGGGACCTCGATGGCCTCCCCGCTGGTCGCGGGCTCCGCTGCGCTGCTGCGCCAGCTGCATCCGGACAAGAGCGCGGCTCAGCTCGGCGCCGACCTCACCGGCAGCGCCAAGCACCTCGACGACGTCGAGGAGACCACCCAGGGCGCCGGCCGCCCGCCCACCGCCGCCCCGGCCGGCGCTACTGTCACCGCCCCCCCCCCCACCCTCTCCTTCCGGCTGCCCGACATGGATGGACGCAGGGTCCACGAGAAGAAGACCGTGACCGTGCACAACTCCGGCAGCAAGCGGCTCACCGGCGCCGTGAAGGTCTCCGGCAAGGCCGAGGCCGGCACCCGCCGGGTGAGCATCCCGGCCGGCGGCAGTACCAAGATCGAACTCACCCTCTCCGAGGAACGGCCCGAAGCCAGCACCCTGTTCAGCGGCCGGGTCTCGGTCGAGGTCCAGAACGGCCCCGACCTCACCGTCCCCTATCTGATGACCGCCATCCCGCTCTACGTGGAGGCCACACCTGACCCGACGGACGGCCCGGCCGACGTCTACGTCTACGCCCCCACCACCTCGCTCGAAGCACCGCCGGTACTCACCATCACGCCGCCGAACGGCAAGAAGTACACGGTGCAGACCCGCCCGACCGGCGACCCGTACTACCACCGCGCCGATGTCACCGGCAGCGCCCCCGGCGTCCACAAGATGACTGCCAAGGCCACCACGGCCACCGGCGTCCGCGAATACGGCGAGGGCGCCTTCGAGGTGGCCGAGCAGATCGCAGACGGCAGCAAGTGGCAGCCCATCGGCCCGAACAGCGCCGACGGCCGGATCACCCTCGCCCCCTCCCAGGGCGGCAAAGCGGTGATGACCCAGTACGGCCAGGCGGGCACCTGGCTCACCACCGACAGCGGCGAGAGCTGGAAGCAGCACAACCGCACCCCGTTCATGGGCGCAGCCACCAACGAGCCCTCGGTCGTCATCGACGCCAAGAACCCCGAGCGCATGTGGTCGGCGACGAGCGCCATCTCCTGGACCGTCAACGGGGGCGGGATCATGCGCTCCGATGACAGCGGCAAGACCTGGGAGCGGCTGAACGCCCCAGACCTCCCCTTCCAGAACCTGGTCGCCGACCAGGACACCAAGGTGCTGGTCGCACAGGCGGCCGACTACCAGGCCTACGTCAGCCGGGACGCAGGCGAGAGCTGGGCGGTCGAGGACCTCGGCATCAGCGGCGAGATCCTGAACATCGCCTTCGGCGGCGATGACCTGTATGCCTGGACCGGAAACGACATCTGGGCGGTCCGCGGTATGTCGGGCAGCAGCCCGCAGCCCGCGGAGAAGATCTACTCGGTGCCCGACGACCGCTCCACGATCATCTCCGGCTTCGACGCAGACGCCCAGGTGGTCGCGGTCCGCGCGCTCGGCGTCGGCGGCGGGCTCACCATCAGCCAGGACGGCGGCCGCACCTGGAGCGAGCCCTACCGCGACGGCCGGGGCATCGTGAAGGTCAACAAGGGCGACATCTACTACGACCCCCTGAGCAGCGAGGCGGAGATCAGCAAGGACGGCGGCAGGACCTGGACCACCGTCGAGCAGCCGAACCAGAGCACCGTCGTCTACGACTACGACCGCTGGGCCGACGGCTCGCACACCATCAGCGCGGCCTCCACTGGCATCTTCCGCTCCAGCGAAAGCGGCTACCGCCGGATTGGCGTGCAGGGCGAGAGCATCTCCTCCCTCGCGGTCTCCGGAGGCCGGCTGATGGCGGGCACCGGGCTGGGTCTGTACAGCACCGAGCTCCCGGCGCGCAGCCCAGAGTGGGGCGCGGCGGAGAACGAGGGCAGCACGGGCATCCGGATCGCCGATATCCAGGCCTACGCCAAGGACGAGAAGATCGTCTGGCGCTCGGTGGAGGGCTTGTTCGGCTCCTCCGTGCAGAAAAGCGAGGACAGCGGCAAGACCTGGACGGACAAGGGGCAGCTCGCGGGCTACCTGGACTCCCTCATGGTCGACCCGCGGAACCCGGACAAGGTGATCATCGGTTTCCACCGCTCCAACGCCGTGGGCGTCTACACCACCACCGACGGCGGCGAGCACTGGAAGAGCAAGTACGCGCACCGCGACATCTACTCCGCCATCGCGGCCGACCCTGACAAGCCCGGCCGCATCTGGCTCGGCGGCCTCGGCGGCCTGTACTACTCCGACGACTTCGGCGGCACGGTCACCAATGTCGCCGAGGGCGAGGTCTCGGCCGTCGAGTTCGACGGCTCCCGCATGATCGTCGGCGGCAAGTCTCTGCGCTACAGCACCGACGGCGGCAAAACGCTCCGCGAGTCCGACGAGGGAGGCCTGCGCATCAAGGTCTCCGACATCGTCAAGGCCGGCGACACCTGGTACGCGGGCACCACCAGCCACTGGGTGGTGGGCGAGGTGCCGATCGGCACCCGCGGCGTGCTGCGCTCCACCGACGGCGGCCGCAGCTGGCACAGCATCTCCAGCGGCATGCAGAACACGGACGTGCTCTCACTGGCCGTCGCCCCCGACGACGGCACGCTGTACGTCGGCACGCAGCGGGGAGGGGTGCACAGCCTGAACCTCGGGCGCTGATCCGCCCTCGCCTGAGGGGCTGGCGGGGAGGCCCCCCCCGGGGGGCCCCCCCGGGGCATCCCCCCCGGGGGGGGCAGG